>DAOWDD010000069.1 GCA_030639215.1 Dehalococcoidia bacterium | reverse complement strand
TGCCCACACCACACTCGTAGCCCGTGGCTACTTCTTTGACGTCATCCTTAAAGCGCCTGAGGCTGCTGACGGTAGACTCACATACCACCTGTTCCCCACGCCGCAATCTGACTGAAGCACCGCGGCCCACCCTGCCTTCAGCAACATAGGCTCCAGCCGCTTTTTCCTTTCTGCCGGCAGAAAAGACGTCCCGTACCTCAGCCCGTCCCTCAATGACCTCAACATAAGAAGGCTCCAGCATGCCTTTAAGCGCACTGCTGACATCATTTATCAGGTCGTAAATCACATCATAAGAACGGGTGCTTACTCCCTCTATCTCGGCCAGGCGCCGCGCTCCCGGTCCGGCACTGATGCCAAAACCAATGATTATTCCCTTAGAGGCAGTGGCCAGCATAACATCACTTTCCGTAACATTACCGGTGCCGCTATGGATAACTCTAACCTGCACCTCTTCTGTTCCCAGCTCCTCCAGAGAACCCTTTATCGGTTCAATACTGCCCTGAACATCGACCTTGAGGATGATATTAAGTTCCTTCACCCGTCCGGTGCTGATCTGGTCGTAGAGATTGCTGAGATTTACTGCCCTTGGCTCCTGCTGCTTCTCTTCTAGCCGTTTCTCTATCAATTTCTGCGCCTGGCTTTCATCGGACACCGCTTTCAGGGTATCGCCCACCTGGGGCACACTGCCTAAGCCCAGGATTTCCACCGGAGTAGCCGGCTCGGCCTTTCTCACCCGCTTGCCCATATCATTGAACATAGCCTTTACCCTGCCCCAGGTTGTGCCGCCCACTATGGTGTCACCAAGCCTTAATGCCCCGTCATTAATCAGTACCGTAGCCAGGGGTCCCTTGGTCTTGTCCAGTTTGGCTTCAACAACTACCCCGAGTGCCGGCTGAGCAGGATTGGCTTTAAGCTCCTCCATCTCAGCTATGAGCAAAAGGTTCTCCAGTAGCTCATGAATGCCTGTTTTCTCTTTTGCTGAAATGGGAACACAGATTGTATCCCCCCCCCACTCCTCAACAACCAGACCGGCGTCAGCCAGCTGCTGCTTGGCCACCTCGATGTTGACACCAGGCTTATCAATCTTATTTAAAGCTATTACTATGGGGACGCCGGCGGCTCGGGCATGGTCAATAGCCTCCAGTGTCTGCGGCATTACCCCATCATCAACGGCTACTACCAGGATAACGATGTCGGTCACCTGAGCACCCCGAGCTCGCATCGCCGTAAAAGCCTCGTGCCCTGGTGTATCCAGAAAGGTAACCTTTTTCCCGTTAACCTCTACCTGATAGGCGCCGATATGCTGGGTGATGCCGCCGGCTTCGGTCTCCATTACATCAGTCTGTCGAATAGCGTCCAGAAGTCGGGTCTTGCCATGATTGACGTGTCCCATAATGGTAACTATGGGAGGGCGCATCTCTAGACCCTTGAGTTCTTTACCCCGGAGCCCCTGCCCCTTCTTAAGCCCACTAATAGCGCCGCCCGGCTTTCGGATTGCCTGGGGTTGCGGGCATGGCTGGTAACCAAGATCTGCCGCTATAGCCGCCGCCACCCCGTAGTTGACCACCTGGTTAATATTGGCCATAATGCCATTTCGCATCAGTTGTTTAATGATATCTATTTCACTAGTCTGCAGAAGGTCAGCCAGCTGCCGTACACTGAGGTTGGCTGGAATTTCAACCGGGCGCGACTCTGCTGATGGTGAGCCATTACTCTGCCTTCCGCCGGCAGGACTTGGATTATCAGCCGAATTATTTACTCTTGCCATCGGTTTACTCCTCCAGAAGGTCTTTACTGTACTTCATAAGCCGTTCCCGATTTTCTTTGGTAATAGTGGTCCGCAGAGTATAATCCAGCCGATTACCCCTTAACCCGGCTTCCCAACACCCAGGATTACAGCATAAATAAGCACCACGCCCTGGTCTCCTGCTGCTGGTATCAACCTCGACGGCTCCGCTGGAAACACAGACCAGTCGGGTCAACTCCCGCTTCGGTTTTACCTGACGGCAGGCCACGCAGGTGCGTTGCGGTATACGCTGACTAATACTCTTCGTCCTCCCCATTAACCTCTATGGTTCCCGGCATTCGGCGCAGTTTCTTGATTTTGATGCCATCCTCAGCGCTTTCCTTGCCTGGAGCGCCCTTCTTCTTTTTCTTCTTTGATTTAGCCCCGGGCTTAATCGGCTGCGGAATCATAATCTCTTCAGCAAATCTAATCTTGGCTTTCTCCGCGGCTACCTTTGGCTCGGAAGTGAGCGAAGGGACCTCAACACCTACCGGTTCGAGCGGCTCACCAACTTCTTCTTCCCCTACCTCTTCGATATCTACCGAGACCGGCTCCTCAAAAGCCGGCATTTCGCCAGCAAGCTCCTCACCAACTACGGCTGCTTCTTCCGCCTCGACTGGTAGCGGCCTGGCTTTCGCTTCTGCCTCAGCCTCTGAAGCGCTCTTGATATCAATACGCCATCCGGTGAGTTTGGCAGCCAGCCTGACGTTCTGCCCTTCCCTGCCGATAGCTAATGAGAGCTGGCCGTCAGGGACAATCGCAGCGGCCGCATCTTCATTTATCTCAACGCCTAGTACCTTGGCAGGGCTAAGGGCATTGGTGATAAAAGCAGAAGCATCCGGGCTCCACATTACGACATCTATCTTTTCCCCGCTTAGCTCATTAACAATGTTCTGTATCCTGATACCGCGCAGCCCAACGCAGCAGCCGACCGGGTCAATACCTTCCTGGCGGGCCACCACCGCCACCTTACTCCGGAAGCCGGCTTCGCGTGCGATTGATATTAACTCGACTGCGCCGTTGCTGATTTCCGGGACCTCCATCTCAAAAAGCCGTCGCAGCAGATTCGGATGAGAACGTGATACTACTACCAGAGGCCCTCTATTGGTCTGGGCTACCTCCAGGAGGTAGACCCTGATTCTCTGCCCCAGCCGGTACCTCTCGTTATGCATCTGCTCGACCGCCGGCAGTACTGCCTCTGTCCTGCCTAAATCAATGAAGACCTGCTTGGGCTCAACGCGCCGTACCATCCCGGTGATAATGTCCCCTTCCTTATCAGCGTATTCCTCAAATATGGCGCTGTGCTCCGCTTCATGAAGTCGCTGGAGGATAACCTGTTTGGCCGTTTGAGCGGCAATACGTCCGGCATTATGAGGGGTAGCTTCAACCTCGATAGCGTCTCCAATCTTAATATCCGGTTTAATCTCCAGCGCCTTGTCCAGTGATATCTCGCGGTGGTGGTCCGATGGTTGCTCGACCACGGTCTTCTCAGCCCATACCTGCACCGCGCCAGTACTGGGATTAATCTTGACCGAGACATTCTGGTTGGCGGCAAAGGTGTCCTTCTTATAGGCTGATACCAGGGCTGTCTCGACCGCCTTGATGACCACCTCCGGAGGCAGGTTCTTTTCGGCCGAGAGCTGCGTAATGGCGAGCACAAAGTCACTTTTCATCTTTAGCTTAAGCCCCCCAATTTGTTATCCCTATAGAACAAAAAAGTGGGATTCAAACCCACTTCGCAACTCATTCTTCACCTGATAGAATTATAACATAATCAGGTTTCAGGGTACAATAACATACCCGTCTCCTTATATGCGGTTCTCTTTTCCGCCGACGTGCCGGGATGGGTTGATATCCAGGTGGGAATGCTCGATTGGCTGTGCCTGGTCAGGTTCTAACCAGAGTATTTATCGAGCCTCTCCCTAAATTCCTGCAGGCTAAAATGGTACTCCTGAGTGCCATAGCACTCCACGGCAAAGGAGGCGCAGACACTTCCCATCACAGCGCACTGTTCGATGCCCCTGCCCTCGGTCAGCCCCTTGATTAGTCCGGCCCGGTAGGCGTCACCGGCACCGGTCGGGTCTAATACTTCCTTCGCTTTAGCGGCGGGGATGTCTATCTCGCGATCAGGGGTGCAGACCCGGGACCCCATTTCTCCCAGGGTGGTAATGATAGTCCTGGTCTTCTTTAGCAGCTTCTTTCTGTTAAGCCCGGTTTTATTAATAACCAGTTCCAGCTCATAGTCGTTGGAGATAAGTATCCTGGAGCCATCTATGCTCCGGATAAGCTCCTGTGCATTCCACATGGGTAGTGATTGACCGGGGTCAAAGATGTAGTCAATACCTCTGGACTTACAGCTCCGGGGGTAGTTTATCATATCCTCGAGATTGCCCGGGGCGATAATGACAATGCTCTCTTGCGGGCTGACCCTGTCAAAATTGAAGCAGGAGGGGTATTTCATCGCCCCGGGGTTGAAGCCGGTAATCTGGTTATCGGCCCGGTCGGTGGTGATGTAGGCGCTGGCGGTGAACTCCTCTTCAATAATCTTGATGCTGTCGGAAG
>DAOWDD010000022.1 GCA_030639215.1 Dehalococcoidia bacterium | reverse complement strand
GTAACCCCCTTTAATCAGGAAGGGAGGGTTGATTATGAGCAAGCCAGGAAACTCGCCCTGGCCCTGCTTGACTCGGGAAGTGAAGGGTTGGTGGTGGTGGGTACGACCGGGGAGTCCCCTACCCTTATCCGAGATGAAGAAATACGCCTTTTTGCTGAGATAAAGTCGGCTTTAGGTGAACGTGGGTCGGTCGTGGCTGGAACGGGGAGTAACAGCACTGCTGAAGCTATGGAGGCGACCAAAGCGGCCGAGCGCACCGGGGTCGATGCCTGCCTCCTGGTGGTCCCCTACTATAATAAACCTACTCAGGAGGGACTGTACCAGCACTTCAGGACGGTTGCCGAGAGCACCAGCCTGCCCTGTATCCTGTATAATGTGCCGTCACGCACCGTGGTCAGCCTATCTGCCGACACAATTATCCGGTTGAGCCGGATAGATAATATTATTGGCTTGAAAGAGGCCAGCGGCAACCTGGAGCAGGTGGCACGGGTTATCGACGGTGCCCGGGAGGGTTTCCTGGTCTGGAGCGGTAACGATAGCGATACCCTGCCCATACTGGCCCTGGGCGGCTATGGTGTTATCAGCGTTGTCTCCCACCTGGTTGGCAACCAGATTAAGGAAATGATTGATAGCTTTATGACTGGTAACATAGCTAAAGCGGCTGATATCCACCGCCGCCTGCTGCCTCTGGTCAATGCCCTTTTTATTATCGCCAACCCCGTTCCAACCAAGTATGCCCTTAACCACATCGGTTTCCCGGTCGGCAGTCTCCGGCTGCCCCTTATCGAGCCTGATGAAGAGACAGCCGCCATCATCAGGGATACCCTGAAGGACTACCATATCGACCTGCCGGTAAGCTAGGGCTGCCAAGTAACAGTATGTGCCCTGCTTGCTGCACCAGGGCCTGGCGCGGCAGGTAACCTAGAGAGCGGCCCGGCTTTTCCCTATTTCCTAAAATAACAGGGGTGCTTTATAAATGGTCTGCTCTCGCTCGGCACCTACCGAGATAATATTTGCCGGGCAGGAAGTAAGCTCTTCCAGCCTGGCGACGTATTGTCTGGCCTGCTCCGGTAGCTGTTCGTAGTCCCGGATGTGGCTGGTAGGAGACTGCCAGCCCGGCAGCTCCTCGTAGACGGGCTGACACTTGCCCAGAGCGGTTATGCTTGCCGGGAAGTAGTCAATCATCTCACCGTTCAGTCTATAGCCGGTACATATCTTCAATCGGGGCATGGTATCAAGGACATCCAGGCGGGTAATGGCGATACCGGTCAGACTGTTAACCCGGGCGCTGAAGCGGGTCGCCACGGCGTCAAACCAACCGCAGCGACGCGGCCTGCCGGTGGTAGTACCGTACTCGTGGGCACGTTCCCGAATGGAATCCCCGGTCTCGTCCTTTAGCTCGGTTGGCATGGGGCCGCTGCCTACCCTGGTGCAATAAGCCTTAACGACGCCCAGTATGCTATCAATCCGGTTCGGGCCGATACCGCTGCCCAAACAACCGCCGCCGGCCAGAGGTGAAGAAGAGGTGGTATAAGGATAGGTGCCGAAGTCGGGGTCAAGCAGTGCCCCCTGGGCTCCCTCCAGCATGACCGGCTCATTCCTGTCCAGTGCTTCCGCCAGCATTATCACTGTCTCCCGGATACGGGGAGCCAGCAGTTCCCCGTACCGACAGTACTGGTCATAGATTTCGTCCACTGATAGGGGCTCGACCCCGTAGACTCTGGTCAGGATAGTGTTCTTACTCTCCAGGATAAAGCGCAGCCGCTCCAGCAGTGCCTCTTTCTCCAGGAGGTCACCGACCCTGATACCCAGCCTGGCTGTCTTGTCGGCAAAGGCAGGCCCGATACCCTTGCGTGTTGTCCCGATTGCCTTGCCTCCCCTCGATTCCTCTTCCAGGCCATCAAGCAGGGTGTGATAGGGCATAATCAGGTGAGCCCGGTCGCTGATAAACAGCCTGCCAGTGTCCACACCCCGCTGCTCAAGCTGGCTAATCTCACCAATGAGTACCTCCGGGTTAATTGCTACCCCATTGCCGATGATGCAGGTAACCTCGGGGTAGAAAATTCCGGATGGGATAAGGTGCAGCCCGAACTCACCGTATTGGTTGATTACCGTATGCCCGGCATTATCACCACCGGAAAAACGTATCACTACTCTTGCTTTTTCAGCCAAAAGGTCGACTATCTTACCCTTCCCCTCGTCTCCCCATTGCGCTCCAATAACAGCAATAACCGACATTATTTCTCCTTCCAGGTTTAATCAGTGGACAGTAGTCGCTTCAACCAAAACAGGCGGAATCATCGCTAGAGGCGACTAAACTATGGTAGTTATCTTAACCTCCCCCGCGCTGATTTCTGGTTTGCTTGAGCACATAGAACAGCCTCTGCCCGGCGGTAACAAAGCTCAAGGTTGCTATGATAGCCAGGGCGATGATTAAGGCGTTGTTAATAGGGCTCGCCAGGAGACCTACCACCAGCACAATTACCCGCTCCGGTCTGGTGAACAGCCCTATTCTGCACTCTATTCCTATTGCTTCCGCCCTCGCCCTAATGTAGCTTGCCAGCGGTGAGCCGATTAGGGCAAGGCAGACAAGCAGTATCCCCAGTGTGGACCGGCTGTCAGAGAAGAAGAGGTAGAAAATCAGGATGCCCAGCAGCAGCACCGCCTCGGATACGCGGTCAAGGATAGAGTCAAGGACAGCACCGGAGGATGTGACCCGGTTAGTACGGCGCGCTAGTGCCCCATCCAGCATATCAAAGAAGCCGGCAGCAAGCACCACGAAGCCGGCAACGAAAAGGTGCCCGGTAGCAATGAGGACGGCGGCCCCCACGGCTATCGAAAAGCCTAACCAGCTTAAGTTATTAGGGGTAATACCTGTCCTCACCAGAAGCTGCACTGCTGGCTCAGTAAGGTGGTAGGCGGACCTACGAACTCCGGTTAGTTTTACCATTCAGGCTTCTTCTTTCCGCAAAAGGGCTGCTCAGTTTTTCCAGGATAATCTTCCTTAACGAGAAGGTCTCTCTATGGGCCGGCTTGCTGTTGAGCACTTCGACATAGTAGTCCAGTACCCTGCGGGCAACCTTCTTCCAGTCATACTCCGCTGCTTTGCGTATCCCATTGGTCCCCATCTCCTGCCTCAATGACTCATCGCCCATCAGAGAGATTAGGGCCTGGGCCAGTTTTCCATCATCTTTCGGCGGTACCAGTATCCCTTCAACGCCGTCAGTTAGTATGCTGGCATAGCCGGCTATGTTTGAGGCGACGACCGGTTTGCCCACTGCCATTGCCTCAAGCAGGACAATGCCAAAGCTTTCCCACCCGGTAGCTGGTGCACAGAAAATGTCAGCCGTCTTATAGTACCTGGGTAGCTCATCATAGCTGGTAAAACCGGCAAAAACGATATCCTTTAGGCCATTTTTCTTGACCAGTCTCTCATACCTACGGCGCAGCCTGGTCCCGGGCCCCACTATAATCAGCCGTGAGTTAGGAATCTCCTGTTTCACCCACCGGTAGGCTTTAAGCAGGTAGTCGGCTCCCTTTCGTTTTTCGAGGCGGCCGACAAACAGGATATTCAGCTTTTCGTCACAGAACTCGTCGATTGGTAATACGTCAGGGTGAAAGTGCTCTGTATCGACACCGTTAGGGATGATATTGTATTCTTCCGGGAAGTACTTGCTGACGAACTCCGCAGCCGGTCTGGACACGGCGATTCTACCGTCCAGCTTGCTGAACCATCTTTTGAAAAACAGGTTGCCCAAGGGCTTGGCAACGTGATACCCCTTGCCATCAAAGGCGTGAAAGGTACCCACATTGGCGGTACGGGACATACGGAGCACGGTAGTACACATCATTGGCATCAACGGCTCATGGAGGTGGATAATATCAAATTTCTCTTTATCAAGCATAGCGGTTATCGTTGTTGACAGCATAGGTGATATGGCAACACGGGCAATAGAACCGCTGAAGGGGATAGGGCGGGGCTTGCCGATTGGAATAAACCGGTCGCCAAGGTCAGTGACGGCCCTGGAAGCCGGAGCAATAAACCTTACTTCGTGCCCCATCTCAGTAAGGTAGTGACCCAGCGAGCAGATATGGTTAACCACACCACCCGGGTGAGCGAAATCATAAGGCGAGACTAACGCTATCTTCATTTATGATTGGCCAACCCCTCCCACCTTACTCGGGTTATCGCTAAGAAGAACTGTTTTCCTGCCCGACCTGCCGGCAACTGGTAATATACTCCTCCACCATTCGGCGGGCTTCGTCATCGCTATATTGAGCGGGCGGTGATTTCATAAAGTAGGCGGAGGGAGCTGTCAGCGACCCCTTGAGTCCGCAGTCCAGGGCAAGCTTACAGCACCTTATAGCGTCAATAATCACTCCTGCTGAATTAGGGCTATCCCATACCTCGAGTTTTAGCTCCAGGTTCAAGGGGACATCACCAAAGGTCTGTCCCTCCATTTTGATATGGCAAAACTTGCGGTCGGTAAGCCAGGGGACATAATCGCTGGGGCCGACGTGAATGTCATCAGGGTCAAGCTGATAGTCCAACTGTGAGGTGACCGCATTGGTTTTTGATATTTTCTTGGACTCGAGGCGTTCTCGCTCCAGCATATTGAGAAAGTCGGTGTTGCCGCCAAAGTTCAACTGATATGTCCGCTCCAGCTTAACGCCACGGTCCCTAAAAAGACGGGCGAGGACACGGTGGACAATTGTTGCTCCAACCTGAGATTTTACATCATCGCCGATAACCGGAAGTCCCTTTTCCTCAAAGCGCTTCTGCCAGTATTTCTCACGGGCGATAAAGACCGGGATACAATTAATGAAGCCGCAACCTGCCGCCAGCACCTGTTCAACATACCATTTGGTCGCTTCCTCACTGCCGACGGGTAGATAATTAAGTACCACCTGGGTCTTTGTTTCTTTAAGGATGCCGACAATATCAGCGGTGGGGCCGGGTGCCTTTTCTATTTTTTCGGCAAGATACTTACCCAGACCGTCATGGGTCATACCTCTCTGTACCTTAACCCCCGCCGCCGGTACCTCGGTAAACTTTAAGGTATTGTTCAGTGGAGCAAAGATTGCTTCTGCCAGGTCCTTACCGACCTTTACCTTACTAATATCAAAGGCGGCCACAAAATTAATATCGCTTATACGGTATCCCCCCAGGTTAACATGCATCAGCCCCGGCACAAATTCGTTTTCTTTCGCCTTCTTGTAATAGTGGACGCCCTGTACCAGGGATGAGGCACAATTACCCACCCCTATTATCGCTACATTTATGTTCCCCACAGTTTAACCCCTCTCCCTTCTCGTCATAGAAGGTCGCTTGCACAAGATAAGCGGGTATGCCCAGATTGGCGACTGGCATACCGCCTCACCGCCTATTGTGCCTTTAGCGCTGTCAACTGGCATTATAGAGTAAGTTACGGCTTACCCCTGCCCGATTCTGAATACCTTAGTTCCACACTTAGGGCATACCCCTCGTACCGCTGGTTTCCCATTCTTGAGGGTAACATGTTCATGGTCCTTCGCCTGTACCTTTGCTCTACATTTAAAGCAATATGCTTCGTGCTGTGCTCCCACTTTTGTTACCTCCCTCTAGATTAGTTGGACTGCTTCATACTACTACAACAATTGTGTGCAGGATGTCAAGATTTTCTGAATATACTCCTCTTGAACTAAGCAAAGACCTTTTCCGGTTGCCACTCGCTTCTTTCCGGGTTGAAGCGTAACACGCCCAGGAAGCGGCCGTCAAGGGTATAGGCACGGCAATAGCTCTGATAAGAACCGCCTTCCCTATCGCTATAGTCGTTCCTCAAGACCACGGGGCGCCCGTTTCTAATGAGTTGGCTGACCTCATCATCAACGATAATGGCACCCCAATCTAGAAGCACAGTATCTATGGGATAGACGAGGTGCTGCCAGTAGCCGTGGCAGCAGGCAGCCTCAAGCTGGTCTAATGAAACGGCTTCCTTGATATCAAAAAGACCGCACCTTAAACGGGAGAGGTTTTTCAGGGTAGCTCCGCAGCCCAGAGCTTGTCCTAAATCCTGGGCCAGTGAACGAATATAGGTGCCCTTGCCGCATACTACTTCTACCGTGGCTACCGGTGATTGCCAGTCGGTAAGCTTAAGGCTGTAGACCATAACCGGTCTGCTTTTCCTTTCAATCTCGATGCCGGCTCGCGCCAGTTGATAGAGCCGCCTACCCTGGTACTTGACAGCGCTGTACATTGGCGGAGTCTGCTCTATTATGCCGCAGAAAGAGGTAAGCTCCGACTCCAGACGTTCCCGGCTGACTTGAGAGGGGTCTTCCTGCCGGGTAATCCGACCGGTGGCGTCACCGGTATCAGTGGCTACCCCCAGTTCGATCTGAGCTCGATAAGCCTTGGTGGTGTCTACCAGAAATTCGACAATCCGGGTCCCCTTGCCCAGACAGACCGGCAGGACTCCTGTAGCCTCCGGGTCAAGGGTGCCGGCATGTCCCACCCGCTTCTCTCCGGTCAGCCGCCTGACTTGGGCGACGACACCGAATGAGGTTATACCCCGGGGCTTATTGATATTTAGTATGCCGTCCACAATCAGTCTCTATACTGCTCAGCAGCATTATCCCCGGTAGCCTGGTCAATTAGCTCTAGGATGTGATCCCCATGCTTGATGGAATCATCCCACCTGAAGCTCAGCTCGGGAATGCGCCGCAGCTTTAGACGCCGTGACATCTCATTACGCAGGAAACCCGAAGCAGCCGCCAGTACGCCCAGTATTTCTCGATTTTCTTCCTCACTGCCGATATGACTGATAAATACCTTGGCATATTTCAGGTCAGGAGAAGTAGAGACCTCGGTTACCGCAATAAAGGCGCCAAGCCGAGGGTCTTTGACTTGATGCTGAAGCAGTTCGCTGAGTTCACGACGGATAAGTTTATTCACTTGCTCGATACGATGCGTCACAATATTTCCCCGCCAGGGCCGTCACTGTCTAATTTCCGTCTTGAAGAACTCCAATATATCGCCGACTTGAAAATCGTTAAAGTCCTTGATGCCCACACCACACTCGTAGCCCGTGGCTACTTCTTTGACGTCATCCTTAAAGCGCCTGAGGCTGCTGACGGTAGACTCACATACCACCTGTTCCCCACGCCGCAATCTGACTGAAGCACCGCGGCCCACCCTGCCTTCAG
>DAOWDD010000094.1 GCA_030639215.1 Dehalococcoidia bacterium | reverse complement strand
TTCCCGTCAGCGGTACTCTCGATATCCAGAATGACCATATCATTAGCTTCTACCGGCCGCTCTACCGGCTCCCAGGTAGCCTGCTCATGGTGGATTCTCTCGATGACGGTATTAACATTGTCCTCACCTATCTCCATCGGTTCCGGAGTCATTCGAATCTGGTGGTAATCACCAAGCGTAATCGCAGGCGGCAGCGGCACGACCGCCTTAAAGGACAGGGGGTCAGTCCGGGTGACCTCAACAGAGGGACGGGCAAAGGCCTCGATTTCCTGTTCCTTGATGGCATTCTCGCAGGCTTCAGGAATGAGGCTATTTAGGGCATCTTTAAGGAGGCTTTCTCTACCGATGTAGCGCTCCAGCATTACCCGCGGTGCTTTTCCCCTGCGGAAGCCGGGAACATCCGTCTTCTTCACCAGGCGGTGATAGGCCTCTTCCAGAGACCCTTCTACCTCAGCCGGCTCCATCTCAATGGTGAGAAACACCTGGCTGTTCTCTGTCTTCTCGTTGGTTACCTTCATTCTTCCTCCCGCAGGCGCAGGTGTAATTGAGACAATTGCTCCTCGGTAACCGGTGAGGGGGCATTGAAGGTCAAATCAATAGCCTCCTGGGTCTTGGGGAAGGCAATCACCTCACGAATAGTCTTTTCTCCAGCCAGCAGCATCACCAGACGGTCAATGCCGAGCGCTATGCCGCCATGAGGCGGGGCGCCATAGTCAAAGGCCTCCAGCATATGCCCGAAAAGCTGGCTGATCTCTTCATCACTGTAACCCAGCAGCCGGAACACCTTTCTTTGCAGCTCGCTGTGGTAAATCCTGAGGCTGCCGCCGCCAATCTCATACCCGTTACAGATAATATCATAGTGTCTGCCCCTTACCTTTTCCGGGGCGCTTTCCAGCAGCGGCACATCCTCATCCCGCGGCGTCGTAAACGGGTGGTGTTCGGCATCCCACCGCCCCACCTTTTCGTCCCAGTGCAGTAAGGGGAAATCGATAATACAGGCAAAGGCAAGGAGGTCGGGCTCAGCCAGCTCCAGCCGCCGCCCCATCTCCTGGCGTAGTTCACCCAGGGCGGTACTGGCCACATTAGCCTCACCGGCGATGATAAGTAAGAGGTCTCCCGGAGCGGCGCCCAGACGGGATGCCATCTGCTTAATCTGGCCCAGGGTGAGAAATTTAGCCGCCACCGACTTCACCGTATCTATGGTCAAATCGTCCAGGCTGCCGCCGGGGGCACCCAGTGCAATGGTGACCACGCCGCCGGCACCGAGACCCCGCACCAGCTTGTTCAGCTCCTCAAGCTGGCTACGTGAGTAACCGGCACAGCCGGGCGCAGCGATGCCCTTCACCTTACCCCCATCACCGACCACGGAACGAAAAATGGAGAAGTCGGTCTCGCCGGCAATGTCGGTGAGGTCGGCTATCTCCAGGCCGAAACGTAAATCAGGCTTGTCCGTACCGTAGCGTTCCATCGCCTCGGCGTAGCTAAGGCGGGGGAATGGTTTTATCACCCGCATCTCGGGCCTGACCGCCTCCACCATTAAGACAAAGAGCTCCTCAAACAGGCTGAGGATGTCCTCTTCCTCAACGAAGCTCATCTCAAGGTCAAGCTGGGTGAACTCGGGCTGACGGTCGGCACGGGTGTCCTCATCACGGAAGCACCGGGCTACTTGAAAGTACTTCTCCAGGCCGGCCACCATCAGCAGCTGTTTTAGCTGCTGCGGAGACTGAGGCAGCGCATAGAACTTCCCGGCGTGGAGCCGGCTGGGTACTAAATAGTCCCGAGCCCCCTCCGGGGTGCTCTTAATCAGGATTGGCGTTTCTACTTCGATAAAGCCCCTGGCATCAAGAAAGTCACGAGTAAACTTCACCGCTTTGTGACGGAGAATCAGGTTCTCCTTCATCCGCGCCCGGCGGATATCAAGATAGCGGTACCTCAGGCGGAGGCTCTCCTCCACTTCAATATCTTCATTGATATAGAAGGGCGGCGTCTTTGACGAATTGAGTATCTCGGCACTCTCGGCGATAACCTCAATCTCACCGGTAGCCAGTCTCAAATTCTCCGTACCCGGCGGACGGGAAGCAACCTTACCCCGTACCCTGATGACATATTCGCTGCGCATCCCGCTGGCTACTTTATGACACTGCCTGGCTACCTCCGGGTTGAAGGCTATCTGGGCGATGCCCTCTCTATCGCGCAGGTCAATGAATATTAGCCCGCCATGGTCCCGCCGCCGGTCAACCCACCCGGCCAGGGCTACCTCACTGCCGATATGCTCCTTATTCAATTCTCCGCAGCTATGAGTTTTTAACAAAACAGTCCTTTGGGGGAATATTCTCTTCGCTGATTATAGCCCATAACAAGGATGCTCTTCAAACACGTGTGCCGGTCCGGCCGGTTGGTGCTGACGATGATGTGGTAGTAAGTGATGCTGGGAGAAATCCCGACTTAACGGTTGAGGAAGAGCTGGTGAAGAAGGCGTTTTCTTACCCGGAAACGATTTCTGGAATCCTCAAGGACAGATCCAGCCTGTGAAGCTGCTTGATACGTTCTGGCAAGACAGCTATATCCGGCGTACTGCTGGCTTGACTCGCCGCGCCTCAAGGAGCACGTTGGTGATAAAGTCCAGGGGAACCTTGCTCAGCTTGGCTATCCGCATCACTGATTCTTGAAGGACATTGTTCAGGTGCCACGTCTCTTTGCACTTGGCGAGCAGGGTGGTGAAGGCGCTCTGGAGCTCCCCGATCGAAGCGTCTTCCTCATGGAGTTCCAGGCACTGCTCACAATCAGCAGCAACATCAATAAAGTCCCGCAGGCTATCCTGAAGCAACTCTCCCTCTCGGGCAAGGAACTTCTTGGCGCGCTCAAGCTGCTCTTTTTTGACCTTCAGGCTATAGACAATCAGTTCACCCATAACTCCTCCACCTTAAGAGGTCTACCTAGAATAGTACAAAAAGGATACCTTTTTGTCAATCCGTATATCGGATCGGCACAAAAATTTGCACCAAGACCCAATGTTTGCTAAACTCGCATAGTGTATGGGCCGCTAGCTCAACTGGCAGAGCAGCTGACTCTTAATCAGCAGGTTACAGGTTCGATTCCTGTGCGGCTCACTAGATTGCACAGCTAAAAAAGCCCATTAAGCAGTTCTTACTTAAAGGGCTTTTCTATTTTATGGATTAAACCAAATCATCATAGACAACTTAGAAAGGAGATGCGGGTGAGTGAAATGATGTTTGGCAAGATCGACGAACACTTTGTATCAGAGTTGAAAAATATTGTAGGCCGTGGAAATGTGCTTACCGAGGTCTT
>DAOWDD010000057.1 GCA_030639215.1 Dehalococcoidia bacterium | reverse complement strand
CCACTTCCGCCTGCTGCTTGATGGTGCCGAGGCTCAGAATCGAACTGAGGACACGCGGATTTTCAGTCCGCTGCTCTACCAACTGAGCTACCTCGGCACAAGGGTTATTGTAACCGTTATGGGCAGAAAATTCAACTTTTTTGCTATTGACAAGGTACCATAAAGAGAGCTAAACTCTAGTTCGACGATCGAAATAAGCTTGGTTAAATAAGACCAGTGAAAGGAGTCCAGATGTACAAAAAAATACTGGTGCCGCTGGATGGTTCAGAGCTTGCCGAGCATGTCCTCGAACACGTTAAGGCGATAGCTAAAGGGTGCCAGGCCCCCCAGGTAGTCCTGCTGCAGGTAATCGAGCCCCTTCTTGTACCGGGACGGCCCGATATGGGCGTAGCCAACAGCTACCGTGAGGCAGAGGACAAGTTCGAGGCCTCTGTCAAAGATTACCTTTCCCGGGTGGCTGAAGCTTTGAAGAAGAGCGGTATGGCTGCCGGGACTGCGATAGCCCGCATAACCCATGGCTCGGCGGCTGGTGAAATACTGAACTACGCTACGGAGAATGGTGTTGACCTGATTGTTATGAGTACCCACGGCAAGTCAGGATCATCCCGCTGGCACTTCGGTAGTGTGTCTAATAGGGTGGCCAGCCATTCTGCTATTCCCGTGCTTATAGTTGCGCCGAGCGGTTTTCGGACCGGCTGAGGCGACCAGATATGGGCTTGCCTGCGTCCGGTATCAAGCCGCTGTTGAAAAACAGGCTTTCAGGCTGTTCTCGAGATTTGCTGAGTTTGTCCTTAAGCCCTTCTTTTTCAGCTTCTTCAGGATACTTGACAGAAGGCAGGCGGGAGTCTAATATAAGCTGATACCATACTGGTAGAGTACCCCTGACTTAATGCAGGGTAGTTCCAATGAAGGAGGTCTTAAATGGGCTCATCAGGAGAGAAGGAGAAAAAGGCGGAGGGGGGAGGAAAGGTGGCAAAGGGTGATTCGGATGCGCAAATGAAGCAGAATAAGGTGGGACTGTTGTGTTATGCCGGCTTCTGGGTAACCGGCATCATCTTTCTCGTTATTGAGAAGAAGAACCGGGTGGTCCGTTTCCATGCCATGCAGGCACTGGTTACCTTCGGCATCCTCCAGATTATCTGGGGTATTGCAAGCACTTTTGGTAATCCCCTGGTTTGGGGGCTTGGTTTGGGATGGGGCTTGTTTTCACCCCTGTTGATTGCCGGCTTTGTTGTTTTCGGGATTTTCTTCACCATCTGGTGGGTATTGTGGGCAGTCTTGATGTACCGGACCTATCACGGCAGGATGTACCGGGTGCCCTTGTTTGGCGACCTGGCTGAGAAGTGTCTGGCTAAACTGGATGCCGAAAAGTAATATCTGACGGCACTTAGCCACCCCAGCGGCAGCGTTATGGACTTGACGAAATTCGTCTGATTTCCTATACTTGGCTTTGTGGTAATTACCAGCCACCGACCGGACCGGCGGTGAGCTTAGAAAAGTAAATAGGGATAGATATCTTTAGTCGCTTGGATCTGTTATGACCGAGACGGCAGAAAACTCAGGACTTCTGTTTTAATGCCCTCTCTGTTAAAGAGCAGAGAGGGCATTTCTTATTTCGGCTCAAGGAAAGAGTAGCTATGCCAAAGCTTGGATTTATCGGAGCGGGGACGGTGGGCACTGCCCTGGCAATCAAGTTAAACAGCAGGGACTACCCGGTAGTAGCCGTAGCCAGCCGGAGCCAGGCCTCAGCCGGAAACCTGGCGGAAAGGGTCAAGGGGTGCTCGGCGGTGAGTAGTAGTCAGGACGTGGCTGATGCTGCTGAGCTTGTCTTCATTACCACCCCCGATGATGCCATAGCCTCCGTGGCAGCCCAGGTAGACTGGCACCGTGGACAGGGGGTGGTCCACTGCTGCGGCGCCGAGTCAACTGATATCCTGGCACCGGCCAGGAAGTCGGGTGCCCGTACCGGCGCCTTTCATCCCCTGCAGATCTTTGCCAGTGTGGAGAAGGCTCTCGAGAATATCCCCGGTTCCACCGTCGCCATTGAGGCTGAGCCGCCCTTACTGGAAACACTCAAGGATATCGCTACCGCCTTAGGCGGTCAGTGGATTGAGCTAAAGGCGGGTGACCGCGTAGTCTATCATGCCTCGGCAGTGGTCGCCTGTAACTACCTGGTGACCCTGGAGAAGCTGGCTACCGACCTGTGGCAGACCTTTAACGTCCCGCGACAGCAGGCTGTCCAGGCGCTGCTGCCGTTGATACGGGGCACCATTCGTAATATTGAGACCGTCGGCATCCCCGACTGCCTCACCGGGCCAATCGCCCGGGGCGACATCGGCACGGTCAAGAAGCACCTTGATGCGCTTGAGAAAGCAGCCCCCGACCTGCTCTCTACCTACCGAGAACTGGGCTTAAAGACCATTCCGGTTGCTCTGGATAAGGGGAAGATAGATGAGCAGCGGGCTAAGGAACTGGAGGCGGTGCTGACTGGTCCGACGGACAAGTTAGAGAGGTGAAGGCCGGTACCTTCCCCACCGAGCAGCAGAGCTTCTCGATGGACGAGAGCATACTGGATAGACTGACCAAATAGCTTCCTGCTCCCAGGGAAGTGGGAAGGGGCTTTGCTCTCCTATATCTTGTGGGGTGAGGTAGATAGTAGATATGACCCCGGTGAAGGTCGTCGAAAAAATAGCTGAGATGAGGAGCTTGAGGCGGGGGCTTGGCGAACCGGTTGGCTTTGTGCCCACGATGGGCTATCTCCACGAGGGTCATCTCTCTCTGGTGAGAGGGGCCAGGGCGGAAAGTCGCTCGGTGGTGGCCAGCATATTTGTTAACCCGACGCAGTTTGGTCCGCGGGAAGACTTCGCCAGCTACCCTTGTGATACCGAGCGTGACCTGGCTCTGCTGGCAGAGGAGGCAGTTGATGTTGTCTTTATGCCCTCAGCCGCCGAGATGTATCCCGAGCGGTTCGGTGTCTATGTGGATGGCGGCAAAGTAACCGAGCGTCTGGAGGGCGCCTGCCGTCCCGGTCACTTCAGGGGGGTTACCACCGTGGTCGCCAAGCTGTTTAATATCGTCCGGCCGACCAGGGCCTATTTCGGACAGAAAGACGCCCAGCAGGCGGTGGTGATTAAGAAGATGGTGGCTGACCTCAATATGGACATGGAAGTCGTCACCCTGCCTACGGTGCGTGAACCGGACGGACTGGCGATGAGCAGTCGCAATACCTATCTTAACCCCGCCGAGCGCCGGGCGGCGTTAGTCCTCTATCAGGCGCTCCGTCTGGCGCAGAGGCTCTGGCTGGAGGGAGAAAAGGATGCCGGATGCCTGCGGCGGGAGATGATAGCGCTGATTCAGAGAGAGCCATTAGCCAGTATTGATTACATCTCCGTAGCCGAGACCGAGACCCTGGATGAGCTGGATAAGGTTAAGCCGCCGGCTTTGGTCTCGCTGGCGGTAAGAATCGGAAGGACTAGACTTATCGATAATATCGTGCTATAATTTCTTTTCTGACGTGTTCTACGGCTTCTCGTAAGCCTTAGACCATACTTAAAAGGGGTAAAGATTTATCTTTGCCCCTTTTTGTTTCCGGCTTCAAGGCCACCCCCCGTTCGTTTTAGAGTCAAAGGAGCGCCTCACTCCATAGCCAGGATTTCTTTCAGAGAAGATAGGAAAATGTCATTCTCCTCCGGGGTACCGATGGATACCCTGATGAATTGGGAGGGGAACTGATTTGAAGGGTCAAACACTACCACCCCCCGCTCTTTGAGCTTTCTGGCTGCGTTTGCTTGACTGGTGCGCATGAGGAGGAAGTTGGTGCTGCTGGGGTAGACCTCTACCCCCATCGCGGATGCTTCCCGGCTTACCCTTTCCCTCTCTTCGCTGACCAGTGCAACATTGTTTGTCATATATTTAATATCCTTCAGGGCGGCTACGGCGGCGCAGGCGCTCGGCGTCGTCGGTCTGAGGGCGACCTCCAGGCTGGAGAGGTCCCTCAGCACGGCTTCTCCGGCGGCCATATAGCCTACCTTTAGCCCGGCTAAACCGAAGGCCTTGCTCATAGTTCGGGTGACGATAAGGTTGGTATAGTCTTTCACCATATCGATAACGCTGAAATCGGCGAATTCATAGTAGCTTTCATCTACCAGCAGCACGCCGCTTGAGCTCTCACAGAGCCTCCTAATGGAGCCCCTATCCAGAAGCAGCCTTCCCGTCGGGTTATTGGGGCTATCTATCACCACTAAGGCGGCACTCCTTGCCTCATCAATAAGAGGCTCCAGGGGCAAGCTGAAGGAGGGCGTCGTTAGTCTAACCTTCAACACCTTCGTCCCCAGCGATTCTGCGACCCGGGCAATAATGAAGAAGGTGGGGTCTATGATGACAATCCCCCCCCTTCTTGAGAAGAGCTGAAGGAGCTGGCCAAGCAGTATCTCGACCCCGGAGGCGACAAAGACTGACTCCTCGGCGGCGCCGCAGTAGTTGGAGAGCGCCCTTTTCAGCTCACCTATTTCCCTTATCGTGGCGTAGCGGTTTACCCCTTGCAGGCTTTTCCTGGCGGCTTCAATCACGTTGGCCGGGGGAGGGTATGAGAGCTCATTTCGATTTAATTCAATAATCCCGCTCACCAGAAACTACCTCTAAGCGACCTTCATTATTACTTCTTCATTATAGTGG
>DAOWDD010000146.1 GCA_030639215.1 Dehalococcoidia bacterium | reverse complement strand
TTTCTCTGAGCCACCATCTCGCCCTGAACTGTCTGGTTGAAACCCACAACCGAGACGAGGTAGAAAGGGCAGTTAACAGCCAAGCTAAAATCATCGGCATCAACAACCGAGACCTCACCACCTTTGCCATTGACATCAACACCACCCGCCGGTTACTCCCCCTTATTCCCCAGGGAAGAATCGCGGTCAGTGAAAGCGGCATCAGCAGCCGCAGCGACGTGGAAAAGCTAAAGGGATGGGGAATTAATGCGGTGCTGGTGGGCGAGGCTCTGGTTACTGCCGGTGATATCGTGGCCAAAGTGAGAGAACTGATAATATGACCAAGGTCAAGATTTGTGGAATTAAAGAGAAGGCTCACGCCCTGGCGGCGATTGAAGCCGGGGGCGACTTTATTGGACTGGTCTTTGCTCCCAGCCAGCGGCGGGTGACCCCTGCCCAGGCAAGCGAGATAATCAGCGCCGCCAAGAGTCGCAGCCATGCTATCGGCACGGTCGGCGTTTTCGTCAATATGCCAGCCCCTGAGATAAATGCCATCGCCGATGACTGCAATCTGGACTGGGTTCAGCTCAGCGGCGATGAGTCCTGGGAGTACTGTCGCCACATCACCAAGCCTCTAATCAAGGCGGTTCGGATAAGGCAAGGTCAATCCCCTGAACAAATCGCGGCTGATTTAGCCGCCGGGGCAAGAATACTCTCCGCTCAAAAGCACCTCTACCTTCTTGACACTCAAGTCAAGGGCAGGTATGGTGGAACAGGAACAACCTTCGACTGGAGCCTGGCTCGGCAGGCAGCGGCACAATTCCCGGTGATTCTCGCCGGTGGCCTTACCCCGGATAACGTAGCTCAAGCAATTGAGTCAGCGGCACCGTGGGGGGTGGATGTTTCCTCCGGGGTGGAGGCGGACGGGGTCAAGGATATAGCCAAAATCAGGGCTTTCATTGAAGCGGTAAGGAAGGCGGATGACAGTAAAAGATAGGCAGTTACCCGACTCCCACGGTTACTTCGGGCAGTACGGCGGCAAGTTTGTCCCCGAGACACTGATGTCAGCCCTTGACGAGCTGGAGCAGGCTTACCTTGATGCTCAGGCTGACCCGGAGTTCCAGCAGCAATTCCAAAAACTATGCCGGGAGTACATTGGTCGCCCTACCCCCCTGTATCCAGCTCAGCAACTTTCAGCAAAAATAGGTGGGGCTACCATCCTGCTGAAGCGCGAAGACCTGGCTCACACCGGGGCTCACAAGATTAATAATGCCCTGGGTCAAGGGCTACTGGCTAAGCGTATGGGGAAGACCCGAATCATTGCCGAGACGGGGGCCGGTCAGCACGGGGTAGCCGCCGCCACGGTATGCGCCATGCTAAACCTCCAGTGCATCGTATATATGGGTGAGGAGGACGTCCAACGCCAATCATCCAATGTCTTCCGCATGAAACTGCTGGGTGCCGAGGTGCGCCCGGTATCCTCAGGCAGTCGCACCCTGAAGGATGCCATTAATGAAACTATTCGGGATTGGGTAACCAACATCCACAATACCTATTACCTTCTCGGCTCAGTGGTCGGTCCCCACCCCTACCCCATGATTGTCCGTGACTTTCAATCGATAATCGGAGAGGAAACAAAAGAGCAGGTGATGACCATGTATAACCGCCTGCCCAACTACCTGGTCGCCTGCGTCGGCGGGGGTAGCAACGCCATAGGTCTATTCCATCCCTTTTTCCACGAAAAAAGCGTCAAGTTCATTGGCGTTGAAGCCGCCGGACGAGGTCTAGAGACTGCTCTCCATGCCGCCTCCTTAGTCGCTGGGAGGAGTGGTGTGTTACATGGAACCAAGTCGCACCTATTACAGGACAAGAGCGGCCAGATACAAACAACCCACAGCATTGCCCCCGGGCTGGATTATCCCGGGGTAGGACCGGAGCATAGTTACTATAAAGAGACAGGCCGTGCTACCTATGTAGGAGTTACCGATGCTCAAGCACTGGAAGGTTTCAGGCTCCTCTGCGAGACCGAAGGGATAATCCCGGCGCTGGAGCCGGCCCATGCTATCTACTATGCCGCCGAACTAGCCGCCGATTTACCCCAGGACCAGCTTATAGCTATCAATCTTTCCGGCCGGGGCGATAAGGATTTAGACATTGTGGCCGAAGCGATGGGAATGAACCTATGAGCCGTATCACATCTGTCTTTAAACCAGGATATAAGGCACTCATCGCCTACATCACCGT
>DAOWDD010000101.1 GCA_030639215.1 Dehalococcoidia bacterium | reverse complement strand
GGTCTGGCCGTTCTCCACCTGGAGGGCGTACAGACACGCTATGATAACCCGGAGGATATCCTTTCCGAAATCACTCAGTCACCCGATGCTGAGGTTACCACTCTACTCCAGAAGATTTACTCCCAACCGATTAAGGAGAACCTTATCGGCGAACGAATAAGGGAGACTAAAAAGGCGGGGGCGGTATGCGCTGTCTCGGTAACGCCGGCTAATACCAAGTGCTTTGCCCCGATAGTCGCTGAAGCCGGAGCCGATATCCTCGTTGTCCAGTCTACGGTTACCACCGCTAAGCACACCTCAAAAAGCTATCGCGGGCTGGTCTTTTCCGAGCTTCGTAAAGCTATACCACTGCCTATTATCGTGGGTAACTGCGTCAGCTATAACGCAGCCCTGGGGCTGATGAGAACGGGAATCTCCGGGGTCCTGGTGGGTATCGGGCCAGGCGCTGCCTGCACCACCAGGGAGGTACTCGGTATCGGTGTTCCCCAGATAACAGCCACTATGGATTGTGCCGCCGCCAGAGACGAATACCAGCGTGAGTCCGGCCGATATGTGCCGATAATTACCGATGGGGGTTTTCGTAAAGGTGGAGATTTGTGCAAAGCCCTGGCGGCCGGAGCCGACGCACTGATGCTGGGCTCCATCCTGGCTCAAGCTGAAGAATCACCGGGGAGGGGTTATCACTGGGGTATGTCCCACCCACACCCGGCGCTCCCCAGGGGGACCCGGATAAGGGTCGGCACCACCGGTTCACTGGAGCAGATTCTCTTCGGTCCTACCTCAGTCACCGATGGCAGCCAGAACCTGGTCGGGGCAATCCGCACGGCAATGGGTGTCTGCGGTGCCTCGACCATGCAAGAAATGCACCAGGCTGAGATGGTAGTGGCTCCGGCGATTACCACCGAAGGGAAGTCCTGGCAGCTGGCGCAGCGTTAGGGCAGCAGCTGCAGTTTGTACCTGCACAGCACACAGAGGTATTGTGAATGCTACATAAAATCTCCCTGGGGATATCTGCTATTGATAGGTATCGTCGTGTGTGTCACCAGGAGCTCATCGATGAAGTTGTCAGTCTGGGGGAAGAGCTAAAGGGGCTGCGCCTGTGCCATATTAATTCAACCCCCTTCGGTGGCGGAGTAGCCGAACTCCTGGTCTCCTTCATTCCGCTGTTACGCGGCTTAGGCATTACCGCCGACTGGCAGGTGATACGCGGCGACCACCGCTTTTTTACCATTACCAAGGGACTGCACAACGCCCTGCAGGGTGCTCCGTTTGAAGACATTAAGAAGGAGAGCATCAAAAGGGCATACCTGGCGAATAATCTGGCCAACGCCCGCGAGCTGGACACCGACTATGATGTCTTCATTATCAATGACCCTCAGCCAGCCGCCCTACGCCACTTCCTGCCCGACCACAACAGAGCCAAATGGATATGGCGCTGCCACGTCGATAGCTCGCAGCCGGATGGTACGGTGTGGAACTTCCTGCGCCCCTACATTGAAGAGCATGATGCCGCCGTCTTTACCACCGAGGAGTTCATCCCGAAAGACCTCCGTCTAGCCAAGATTGTCACTATGGCGCCGGCGATTAGCGCCTTTACCTCAAAGAATATGTTTATCAAGCGAGAGCTGTGCCGGGAGCTGGTGGAGAACCTTGGCTTCGACCGCAGCCGCCCTATCGTTACCCAGGTATCCCGTTTTGACCACTGGAAAGACCCCTTCGGCACCATAGCCGCCTACCGGTTGGCTAAAGAAAAGGTCCCGGGACTGCAGCTGGCTATGATAGGCAGCTTTGCCCAGGATGACCCTGAGTCCGGGGATATGTACGCTGCTATCAACACCGAAGCCAATAAAGATGATGATATGTTTATTTATTCTAACCTGACCGGGATGGGTAATATGGAGGTCAACGCCTTTCAGCGGGCCAGTGACGTCGTCGTTCAGAAATCAATCAGGGAGGGGTTCGGGCTGGTAGTAGCCGAGGCTTTATGGAAGGAGACGCCGGTAGTAGCCGGTAATGCCGGCGGCATACCTCTGCAGATGACCGGTGGACTCAGCGACTACCTGGTAAACAGTATCGAGGAATGCGCCGAGAAGATAGTATTCCTTCTGCACAATCCGGAGGTGCGTCAGCAGTTAGGTGCAGAGGGTAAGAGAATCGTTGCGGAAAACTTCCTGACACCCAGGCTGATTAGAGATGAACTCAGGCTGATAAAGAGCCTGCTGAATAAGCAGCCTTCTTAAGCCCGGTTATTACTCTTCTTCTTCGCTCTCTTCACCTATTTCCCCGGTAACCTGAGGCAGTAGAGCCTTCGCCGTACCCTGCCTGCGCCGTGCCGGGAGGGCCAGCTTATCAATCACCCGTCGAAGCTTCCTTAATGTCTCTGGAGGCTGCCCGGCGCCCACTGCCACTATTACGCCGTCCACCCCGGCCTCCCACAGCACCCCAAGCTCAGCAGCGGTTACTTTGGCCGGCACCGGGATCAGCAAGGGCTTCGCCAGCGAGGCGGTAAAGTGCTGAACAAGCATCAGGTGCTGCCAGGTAAGCAGGGAGCCGTCTCTCTGGCTATCAACGATAAGTACCGCATCCAGCGGCAGTTTATCAATCGTCCTCAGCAGACCTTCACTCACTGATGCCTCAATCTCCAGTATCTTACCCGCTTTAGTATCTTGAAGGACCCCCAGCGGTGTGTCAACCGGAAAAACGACGAAGTCACAGTCAATCCTCTTCAGGCCCGTTTTTTCCCTCCCGGCGTCTCTCAGCCAACCGCCCCAGGGGATATCGGGCACAGTCCGGGAACACCCTTGGAGAGTACTGGCATCAGCCTTCGCCCTGGAAATAGGCAACAGCCCGGCATCAGCACCGGCGATACAATCAGCCGGGTCACCGGCATCGGCCTGGGTTAAACTGGCAATCAGCAGCATCCTTGGCTTGGGAGAGGCTGTCTGTCCAGCCCGGAATCCCATAGCCTGCGGGCCGCCTTTTGCCGTCCGGTTTAATTCATCTATCAGCTTACTCACACCAGGGGTAATTATAGAAGAAAGCGGGGGGGAATTCAACGTAAATGACTAAGGGGCCTTGCAAAGGCTGAATATGGTGGCCCGCACAATTTATGGACTTAGCGCTGCCGGCCATAGTATAATAGGCCAGACTCTCGGGGGGTGTTACCGCAATTG
>DAOWDD010000032.1 GCA_030639215.1 Dehalococcoidia bacterium | reverse complement strand
TGGGTGTTTGTTCACAGGACTACCCGGTAAAACAGGCCCAACTACCCCTGAGGATTACTGCCCGCCGGGCAGCGGGGAAACTTGTGCTGCTTACCTGATGAAACCGTTAGAGAGCCTTTTTATCCGCCGAGTCAGATGAAAAGACCTATTAATATCGGATAGCTTGGTAAACCCGGTCGGAAAATATTTTTATGTTGAAGGAGTAGCCTGGCCTTGGAAAAAGAGAAAACAATTACCTCAATGATGGCAGAGAAAAGGACTATTTATCCACCAGATGAACTGGCGAAAAACGCCTATATCAGGAGCATGGATGAATACAAAGAAATTTACCAGAGGTCTATTGACGACCCTGAAGGATTCTGGGCAGAGATGGCAGAACAACTGGACTGGTTTAAGAAGTGGGACAAGGTCCTGGTCGAGAACTTCGCGGAAGGTCAACACCAGTGGTTCGTCGGTGGCAAGCTCAATGTGTGCTACAACTGCCTGGACAGACACCTCACGACTTGGCGGAAAAACAAGGCAGCCCTAATCTGGGAAGGGGACGCCGGTGATACCAAGTCACTCACCTATCAGGAGCTGTATTACCATGTCTGCAAATTCGCCAATGTACTGAAGAAATTCGGGGTTAAGAAGGGTGACCGCATCACTATCTACCTTCCTATGATTCTAGAGCTACCGATTGCAATACTGGCCTGTGCTCGTATCGGTGCCATCCACAGCGTTGTTTTCGGCGGCTTTAGCGCCGATGCCCTGCGAGACAGGATGCTGGACTGCGAGTCAACACTGCTCATCTGTGCCGATGGCTACTACCGCGGCGGTAAGGTTATCCACAGCAAGAACAGTGCTGATGAAGCCATGGCCGCCTGCTCCGAGGTTAAGAATGCCATTGTGGTAAAGAGGGCTGATATCGAAGTGAACATGGAAGAAGGGCGTGACCACTGGTGGCACGATGAGATAAATGCCAGGGATATTGAGCCACACTGTGAACCGGAGGTAATGGATGCCGAGGACCCCCTCTTCATCCTGTATACCAGCGGCAGCACCGGCAAACCCAAGGGTGTCCTTCACACCCAGGCTGGCTATCTCCTCTACACCTACCAGACAACAAAGTGGGTTTTCGATATCAAGGACGAGGATACCTACTGGTGCACCGCCGATATCGGCTGGGTCACCGGTCACAGCTACATCGTCTATGGCCCCCTAGCCCTGGGCGCCACCAGTCTGGTCTTTGAGGGTGTGCCCAGCTATCCCCATCCGGGCCGTTTCTGGGAAATCATCGAGAAGCACCGTGTTAATATCTTCTATACCGCCCCCACCGCTATCCGGGCCATTATGAGAGAAGGGGACGAATGGCCTAGAAAGCACGATTTAAGCAGCCTGCGCATCCTGGGGACGGTCGGCGAACCGATTAACCCTGAGGTCTGGATGTGGTACTACACCACGATTGGCCAGGGAAGGTGCCCGGTCATCGACACTTGGTGGCAGACTGAGACCGGCGGCCACGTGATTACTCCGCTACCCGGCGCCGGCCCGACTAAACCAGGATCAGCTTCGCTGCCCTTCCCCGGTATCGTACCCGCAGTATTGAGGGAGAACGGCACGGAAACCGACGTCAATGAAGGCGGCTACCTGGTCATCAAGAGGCCCTGGCCCGGTCTAATGCGAGGGGTATACGGCGACCCGAAGAGGTTTAAAGAGACCTATTTCCTCCGCTTCCCCGGGGCATATACCGCCGGCGACGGGGCACGGGTAGATGAGGACGGTTTTTACTGGTTGATGGGACGCATCGATGATGTCATCAATGTCGCCGGGCATCGTATCGGCACTGCCGAGGTCGAGAGCGCTCTGGTCTCCCACGATGCCGTTGCCGAAGCGGCGGTAGTCGGTATGCCCCATGAGATTAAGGGGCAGGGCATCTACGCCTTCGTCACGCTGAAGATCGGTGTGGAGAAGAGCGATGAGCTCAAGAAAGAGCTGAAAACTCATGTCCGCAAGGAAATCGGCCCGATAGCCACCCCGGATGCTATTCAGTTTGCCGACGGGCTGCCCAAGACCCGCAGCGGTAAGATCATGCGGCGGATACTGAGCAAAATCGCCGCCGGCAATACCGAAGATCTGGGCGACACCAGCACCCTGGCCGACCCGTCAGTGGTCACCACTCTGGTCAAGCGAAATCAATAACGACGGCAGTAACTGGATGGAAAGCTGTTTCACTGACCAGGGTGACAGCCATCAAAGCTGGATGAATTCCTGTCCATTAACTCTGCTAAACGGAGGTTCTACTTTAATGCCAAAAGATAATGTCAAGTGGGGCAACCCGGGTGCCTTGGGGTTAGCTGCCTTTGGTTTCACCACTCTCTTACTGCAAATACACAATATAGGTCTGATAACCAGTACCATGCCCATCATCTGGGGCTTCGCCTGGGGAGGAACGGCCCAGATCATCGCGGGAATAATCGATGCCCGGCGCGGGGATACCTTCGGCTTTACCGCCTTCACCTCTTTCGGTTTCTTCTGGATAGGTCTTGCCTCCGCCTTCCTTCTGGAATGGCTGGGCATCATTACGCTGGAGGGACCCGCACTTGCCTGGACAATGATAGCCTGGGGTATCTTCTCCGGTTATATGACCATCGGCGCCTTCAAAATATCCCGGGTGCATGTCATCATATTCTCCTCACTAACGGTGCTCTTCGCTCTATTGGCCGGACACTTCTACGGTATCGTCCCGGCTGAAGTCGCCGGCATCGAGGGGATTTTTGTGGCCGCCTCGGCAATCTACGGCTCGGCAGCCGTCCTTGTGCATGCCCAATTCAGACGCTGGGTCTTCCCCCTCGGGCTAGTCCCTACCGTCTCGAAAGAACCGGACCAGGCTCCAAAGGTACCCTGAAAAGTCAGCCTAACCTGTGCCGAAAAGTCCTGGCAATTCTTAATGCCTAGAGGCCAGAGGAACTCACAATCAACGTTTCAATCAACCAGGTTCCCCGGGGACTCAGTGACCAGTCCCCGGGGAACGCCATCGACCGTTAACCTATACAGGGCCTTGGTGGTATCACTGGCAATCCGAACTTTATCGCACTGCTTCAAGCGGTGTTTGAACAGCCAGTAGGTAAACTCCTTTAATTCACCGAGGCTGGTCGACCTGAGGTAAGGGTAGCCCTTCTCGGTTCGGAAACGTTTCAGCAGTACCCCCTTCGTCATCCCGTATACGCGGCGATAGACCTCGTTGACAACATCGCCCTCTTTACTATAACCAGAAGTACGCTGCTCCTTACGCACCTCATCCTGCACCACCAGAAACAAGGCATCCTCTACAGTAATACCATAAAAGAAGTTGAGGTAGTGGCGGTACTTGCCGCTACCGATTAGCCCCTTGAATTCCTTTATGGTGAGTTCCAGCGGAGGCTGTCCGTGAAAAAGGAGGGCCGTTTTCTCACCATCCGGTAAGGGGGCGTCCACTGCCTCACAGAGACGCTCGGCAAGCAGCAGCCAATCAAAGGCTTCACCTGCGACAAGGTAGCAGTAACGGTGCCCGTTATGGACTTCCTCGGCAGTATCCCACAACCCAATTGCCAGGAGTAAGGCGATATACCAGTGCTCACCGTCCCTTATCGCCTGTGCAAAAGACCCGATTGCCTCAGCGGCGCTGCTACCGTTACCACTGAGAATCATTTGAGAAGACGGTAACTGTCTAGCCAAACCCATCATTTCCCTTCCGGAAACTCAGACTTTAGCTGCTCATAATAACCAAGTCGCCCGGTGGTTACCAGTTCGGTAATCTTCCTAGTAATCGCCTCCCCTACTCCGGGGACTTCTTTAAGTCTATCTTCCTTAACCAGCTGCTCCACCTCTACCGGCAGGCGCTCGATAGAGCGAACCACCTTCTGGTAAGCCCTTATCTTAAACTGGTTCTCTCCTCTCGCTTCGAGCAGGTTGGCAATATCCTGAAATACCCTGGCAATTTCACTATTTTTCATTAGCTACCACACTCATCACAACCAGTAGAGACTAGCCCCACTTCCTCTCACCTTCCGCAGCAGTGTTTATATTTCTTGCCGCTGCCGCAGGGACAGGGTTCGTTACGGCCTACCTTCTTACCCTTGACCTTTACCGGCTGCTTCCCTGAGCCGGCAGGGGCAACCCTGGCCATTGGAGTCGCCGGTTGAGAGGCATCCTTCCTGGTAACGGCTACATGGTAGATAGAGTGGACTACATCGTGCTGAATGGTAGACAGCAGGTCCTGGAACTGCTCATAGCCGATATTCTTATAGGCATCCAGCGACTTTACCTGACGCAGACTCTGCCATCCCGCCTCCCGACGTTTGTCCTCCATCATCGTCAGGTGCTCTATCCACAGCCGGTCCAGGAAGTGAAGCATCATCCGTCTCTCCACCATCCTCATATTATCCACCCCTGTCTCTTTCTCACGTTCTTGATAGGCAACCTCGGCCTGCTCAAAGAGCACGTCCTCAATCTGCCCCGGCTTGGTACGGGAAAGGACACCGGCATTGAGCGACGAAGGTACGGGGAAGATGGTAGCAACCTCTCTGAGCAAAGCAGTCATAACAAACTGCTCCACCAACTGCAAGCTCTCACCATCCACCTCACCACCCTTCTCCATCTGCTTGCCCCACTGCTCATACTGGGATTCAACATAATCAATAAGCTCCTTCTCAATCCCATCCTGCCCCATTCGAGAAACAGCCTCTACGGTAAACCACGGCGGTAAGGGCAGTTGAGCGGAGACATCCCTGATTAACTCATTCAGGTTCGGCTCAGCCATACCGGCAGAAAAGTGGCGGGCGACCAGCCTCCGGATTATGCTGTCAGTAATATCCAGGATGCCGTTCTTGGTGGCCAGTCCCCGCAGCTCATCCTTGACCATAGACAGTATGTTTGCGCGAAGGTCGGCATCACCCAGAATCTTACGCCGCTCATTATAGATAAGCCCACGGTGCTGATTGACCACCTCATCATACTCCACCAGGTGCTTACGCATATCGAAGTGATAGCCCTCAACACGGTGCTGGGAGTCGCCGATAGCCCGGTTGACCAGTTTGTTCTCAATAGGGGTATCCTCATCCATACCCACCCACTCCATCAAACTCTTAACGCGGTCGCCACCGAAGCGGCGCACAATGTCGTCCTCCAGAGAGACGTAAAAGCGTGAGCTGCCCGGGTCACCCTGACGCCCGGCCCTTCCGCGAAGCTGATTATCAATACGACGCGCCTCATGACGCTCCGTAGCGACAACGTGCAGACCGCCAAGCTCAACGATCTGGTTATGCCTTTTCTCCCATTCCTGCCACGCCTTCTTATCTTCTTTGGGTGGTTCCTTCCCCCCCAGGACAATATCAACCCCACGCCCCGCCATATTGGTGGCAACGGTTACTGCTCCCGGCTGCCCCGCCTCGGTAATAATACCCGCCTCTTTTTCGTGAAGCTTGGCATTTAATACCTGAGCACCAATACCCCTGCGCTTCAACATTTCACTCAGCTCTTCTGATTTTTCGATAGATACGGTACCCGCCAGCACCGGCCGCCCTTTCTTATAAAGCTCCTCAATCTCACGCACCACCGCCTTGAACTTAGACTGCTCATCTTTATAGATGATGTCCTCATAGTCCTTACGAATCATTGGTTTATGGGTGGGAATCTCCATTACATCAAGCCCGTATATCTTATGGAACTCCTCAGCCTCGGTAAGCGCGGTGCCGGTCATTCCAGCCAGCTTGTTATACATCTTGAAGTAGTGCTGGATAGTAATAGTGGCAAAGGTCCGGCTTTCCTGCTGGACCTTGATATGCTCCCTGGCTTCGATTGCCTGGTGCAGGCCCTCGGCGTAGCGGCGGCCCCACATCAGACGCCCGGTGAATTCATCAACGATAATAACCTGACCGTCCTTTACTACATACTGCTGGTCCCTCTTATATAGCTCCTTGGCACTAAGGGCATTCCTCAGGTGACGGTGCAGGTCGGCGTTAGCCGGGTCATAGAAACTGGCCTCCTTCAACAGCCCCTCCCGCTGCAGCATCCTTTCCAGATTAACATAGCCGACATCA
>DAOWDD010000086.1 GCA_030639215.1 Dehalococcoidia bacterium | reverse complement strand
GCTGATGTGCTTGAGCCCGAACTGGACGAAGCCAGAGAGGCGGTAAGGGATTTTACCGAGGACATCGGTGACGTACTGATAGCCGCACTCTACCCCATCACCGGGCTGCGCTTCCTGAAAAGGAAGTTCGGCCTGGAGACCCCACCCCCTGAATTAAGGCTAAAGACGATGGAGGATATCAAGCGCGAGGACGAGCTGATTGCCAAGGTAAAAGCGGGCAAGATAACGGCAGAATAGGTCATTGGGGAGGGAACAAAACGGGGAAGAAGGGGAAAATGGACTGTATCTTCTGTCAAATTGCAGCCGGCAGAGTGCCTACCGAAATCCTCTATCAGGATGAGGAAGTAATTGCCTTCCGTGACATTAACCCCCAGGCGCCAGTCCACCTGCTCATCATCCCCAGGAGGCACATCCCTTCCCTGGCGCACCTATCCGAAGGTGAGTCGTCTCTTATTGGACATATGGCTAGTGCCGCCAATCGTCTGGCCAAAAGCGAAGGCGTCTCGGAAAAAGGGTATCGCCTGACGGTAAACTGCGGCGAATGGGGAGGGCAGCTGGTACCCCACCTCCATATGCACCTTATCGGCGGACGAAAGCTCTCCGGCAAACTCGGCTAGCTAGCCGTTACTTTGCTTCCGATACTCCAGAAAGGTAAGCAGCCCGGCAATGCTCTTGGCATCACAGATACTGCCTGAGGCGATAAGCTCAAGAACCTGGCTGATCGGCACCGGGACCACACTGATGCTCTCGGTATCCTCAGCAAACAGCCGGCTGGGAGTAAGGTCAGTCGCCAGATAAAGGTAGAGGTATTCCGTACCGTAACCAGGCACAGCGTAGAAGCCACCCAGCCGCTCCACTTTTTGAGGCAGGTAGCCCGTTTCCTCACGCAGCTCACGGCTGACGGCAGCCTCCGGGCTCTCACCGGGGTCAATGCCGCCAGCTGGTATCTCCAGGAGCTCCTGCTCCACCGGTTTACGGAACTGTCTTACCAGCAGCACACTATCGCCGGCAACCGCAATAATGGCGACACAATCGCCATGCTCGACAATCTCTCGCCTAGCCTCTCTTCCGCCCGGTGTCTCTACCTCATCAATCCGCAGCTTGAGTGCCCGCCCTTCATAGATGAGATGACTGGACAGCGTTCTCTCCTCAGCCAAGCTGGACCCCCGTGTGATAGATAAGGGCTACCTCATCGCAATTGGGGAACTTGGGGCAGCGGTAGCATTCCGTCCAGACCTTATGGGGAAGCTCCATTTTATCTATCCGGGAAAAGCCAGCCCTTTCAAAGAACTCCGGTTTATAGGTCAGGCAGAAAACGGTACTCAAGCCAAGCCCCCCGGCTTCCGCAAGGCAAGCCTGGACCAGATGTTCACCAATCCCCTGTTTCTGGCTGCTCTCAGCTACCACCAGTGACTTTATCTCAGCCAGGTCCGACCACATAACATGCAGGCCGACGCATGCAATCACCTGTTCACCATCTCTGACCACCTGGTAGTCCCTGACGTTTTCGTATATCTCGCTTAAGGAGCGGGCCAGCATCTCCCCTCTACCGGCGAAACAGTTAATCAACCGGTGCATCTGGCTGACATCTCTAATTGTGGCCCTTTCTATCTTTACCACCTACTTTTTCCCTTTCAGTCTTCGCTCCAGAGAGCCATAGAAGGATGTCTTAGAATGGACCCTCAAGAATCGAGTCTTCTTCGCGCTCTGCTTCACTTCAAGCGTAGCGCCACTGGGAAGTGACAGGTTCATATGGCCGTCAACACTCAGTGTCGTCGGATGAGCGGCATTAATACGCAGCCTGACTGATACTGAAGATGGCAATACTAGGGTATAGGCCAGACTCAAGTGCGGTAGTATTGGTAACAGGAGGAATTCCTTAGCCTGGGGATGGAGGATAGGCCCCCCAGCCGATAGTGAGTAGCCGGTGCTGCCGGTGGCAGTGGCCAGAATCACCCCATCAGCCCGATAGGTGGTCAGTGCCTTCCCATCAATAGCGGCCTCGACACGGACCATACGGGCTATTTCGCCGCGTGCCATTACCATATCATTCAAGGCGTAGAGTACCGGGGGACCCTCACTATCCGGAGCCTTGAGCTCTGCCTCAAGCATAGCTCGCTCATCAATCCACCCCTCTCCCGCCAGCAGGGCAACCAGTTTATCCTTTGCCTCAGTAACGCCGAGCTCAGTCATAAACCCCAGCTTACCCAGGTTCACCCCGGTAATTGGAATCGGATGAGAGACCACCACCTGGGCCGCCCGTAGAATTGTTCCGTCGCCACCGACAGTCAGTATCAGATCGGTACCGTCCAGCTGTCCCCTCGCCTCATCGGCTTCCCAGGCGGAACACACCCATGTAGAAACGCCCCTGGCGCTTAAGAAACTTTCCAGCTCGTCAGCCATGGGACGGGCGGCTTTGTTCAGCGGGTGGCAGAGAATACCAATCCTTTTCACAGACTGTGTTTACTCCTCACTTAGAGCAAGTAAAGTGTAACATTGGGTAAGAAGGGGCGTCAACATAAGGGGCTAGGTCTCATCCCGAGTAGCCCTGCTTGCAATTACTCTACACAGCAAGAACACCATTATGCCACAAAACATTCAACGCAAATGTTTGTGCCGATAGCAAAAACAGTAATACAAGGTGCCTGGTTGAATACCTCACCGGCATTTTTTTGCCTCCTGAGAGTAGACCGGGTACCCGGTATCACTACCAGGCGGCTTAAATAGCACCGTCCAGCCCCTCTCACTCAGGTTCAACCTGGTTGCATAAACAAAAAGACCAGGCCAACACTGATTGCTGCGATGGCAATCCCCAGCAAGACATATAGACTACGGCGACGCCCCTTATCCATTTAACCCTTCACTTCCCTCCGATTATCTGTTCCCATCTTTTTACTATATAACGGCTTGCTAGACTTTTTGATAGCCCGGCCCGACTTAAATTTGTTCAGATTAACAAAGCCCTTTGTCCGATTCATTGTCCATCTGCCTCATCACCACGCCTGTCCGCAGCTACTTCGGGCAATTCGTCGGCAGGACTCTCCACAGCAAGGCGTAATTTGTCCTCGAACCTGACCAGCTTTCTGCTGGCAGCATCATACTTACTGGCGGCGTGGCGGATATGTCCCCCGATTACCTCATAGTCCTGCTCAAAATCCTTGAGGTCGCCCTGCAGACGGCCGATATAGCCCAGGATTTCGTGCGCCGCTGTCTCAAAGCGGAGCCCCTTTAGCCCGAGGACGATAACCTGCAGGTAGGCATAGAAGCTATTTGGCGACACCGGTACCACCCGCTTCTGCAGAGAGTATGAATATATGTCACTCCCTTCAGCAGATTGCGTGTCGCGAATTATCGCCTCATAATAGACATTCTCGGCCGGGATATACATCAGGGCAAAGTCAAAGGTACCTTCATCGGGCAGTATATATTTACTCACGTCATCAACATGCTTCTTAATGGTACGAACGAACTGCTGGCGTAAGACCTTCCGCTCTTCCTCAGCTTCTACCCTGACCATGCGCTCAAAATCTTCCAGGGGGAATTTTGAATCAACCGGGACCAGATT
>DAOWDD010000147.1 GCA_030639215.1 Dehalococcoidia bacterium | reverse complement strand
TGCTCCAGCTCGGTACCGGCTACTACCATGGTTGGATAGAGCTTTAAGCCGTCCGGCCTGAAGGCGGAATCACTGAATAGCCTCTGCGCCATCTTCAGGTCGAGCTGCGGGGTCGAGCCGGGCAGCCCCGGCATCCAGTGGTAGTGCACCTTAAAACCGTACTCCTTGAGCAGCCTGGTGGCCCGGATGACATCCGACACACTGTGTCCCCTCCGGATGAGACGGTAGATATCATCATCCAGGGTCTGGACGCCGAGCTCCACCCTGGTGGCGCCAAACTCCAGCATCCGGGCTATCTCCTCGGGCCCACACCAGTCAGGCCTGGTCTCGATACAGAGGCCGACGCAGCGGCAGCCTGCCCCTTCGTTAAGCCGCTTGGCTTCTTCCAGCGTGGCTGAGAACTCACCATTCAGGGCATCGAAGCAGTCCTTGATAAACCGGTACTGGTACCCGACGGGGACGGCCAGGAAAGTGCCCCCCATTACTATCAGCTCAACCTTATCGGTGGGGTGGCCCATCCCGGAGAGCACCCGTAACCTCAGCCTGACCTGCTCCGCCGCATCATACCCGCAGCCTATCGCCCGGAGTACCGCCGGTGACTCAGGGGTATAGCTCTGAGGTATCTCCGGGTAGGTAGGGCAGCAGACGCACTGGCCGGGGCACTTCATCGGCCGGGTCATCACGGCCAGCGGGGTAACCCCGGAGATTGTCCTGGTAGATTTCTTCATAGTATACTCATACTAAGTTTAGCAAATTCTGGCTTATGGCAACAAACAGAGACATTTTTGACCGGATAGCGCCGGGCTGGTATAACTTCAGGCACTGGTCCATCTTCCGCAGTGAGCTGGAAGCGCTGGCGCAGAGATGGCGGCAGGGCAGGCTGCTTAACCTTGGCTGTGCTCATGGCCCCGACTTCCTCCCCTTCCATCAGGGCTTCGACCTGTACGGCGTGGACTTTTCCCCCGAGATGATAAAGGGGGCGCGAAGATACTGCCGGAAGTTTGACCTCACCGTAAACCTGTCACTGGCTGATGTCGGCTGCCTCCCCTTCTCCGACCGGAGTTTCGACTGGGCGGTCTCTATAGCTACCTACCACCATATTAAGGGGAAGGAAGAACAGCAGAGGGCACTGAGTGAGCTATGGCGAGTGCTGGCACCCGGCGCTGAAGCCTTTATCACGGTATGGAACCGATGGCAGCGCCGCTTCTGGTTCAAGCGAAAAGAGGTAACCGTACCCTGGCGGACTGGAGGTAAGGCACTTAAGCGCTATTACTACCTGTTTTCCTACCCGGAACTGGAGAAACTAGCCCGCCAGGCCGGCTTCGAAGTGGTAGAGTCCTTCCCGGAAAGCTCCTATCAGCACCGCTTCAAGTTCTTCTCTCGCAATATCTGTCTGCTGCTCAAGAAGGTTGACTAGACATATCACTAATAATCTGGTTTAATAAGATATTACACATCACTTAAGGTAGAAGGAGTAATATATGCCTGATTTCTTTGGCGGTGAGGGCACCAGTCAATGGACAATGATCATACCGCTCATTGGTCTTATCGTATTCAGTATTTTTATGCGGCGGCGCAAAACAGAAAGTACCCCTCAAGACATTGCTACCAGTCTTCTCAGTGACATGAACGCCAACCAGGGAATTGTGGAGCAGGCCGGCTCCCAGATGCGCCCCACCAAGCTCAAGATAGCCAGCTGGCAGCGAAACAACGATAAGCTCGGCTTTCTCGACAACGAAACACGCAGCAGCATCATCAACTTCTTTAAAATGGCGGAGGACTTTAACATGCAGATGGAGTCCGCAAAGAGGTTCAAGTCAACCAGCTATATCTCCGGGATAAACACGGAGAGGATGAAAGAGCCGCTGGCCAAGGGCAGAGAAGGCCTCCAGGAATGGATGAAGGTAAATATGCAGCAGGCGGGACCCGGCGCCGGCCGTCAGGGCTGCCTGCCCGGCATGGGTGGGTAAGGACAAAAAGACGGACCGAGCGCTCATTACCCGGTCCGTACTATCTTTCCCCTGGTATTAATCAAATAACTCGCTTATTAGGTAACGCCGCCGTCAATGGCAATAACCTGTCCGGTAATAAAGGCGGCCCGTTCGCTGGCCAGGAAAGCCACCAGTTCGGCTACCTCTTCCGGTTGACCGTAACGCCTTAACGGCGTCATCTTAAGGATAGCCTCCCGCGCCTCTTCCGGTACCCTGTCCGTCATA
>DAOWDD010000078.1 GCA_030639215.1 Dehalococcoidia bacterium | reverse complement strand
GAGTACCCTCATCGATGAGGTCCTCTACCGGCACCTGGCTCAGGTGCTTTACCGGTCAAGGGCAAGAGCGGGTGATTGTAACGGCGTCTCCGGCGTGGAGCATATCGATAAGGTAATCAATATCGACCAGTCGCCTATCGGGCGCACTCCGCGCAGTAACCCGGCCACCTATACCGGCACCTTTACCCCTATCCGCGAGCTTTTCGCCACCGTCCCCGAGGCTCGGATGAGGGGCTATGCGCCGGGACGGTTCTCGTTCAATGTTAAGGGCGGGCGCTGTGAGTCCTGCCGCGGGGAGGGCTTTACCCAGATTGAGATGCAGTTTTTACCCGATGTCACCGTTCCCTGTGAAGTATGTCAGGGAAAGCGTTACAACCGTGAAGCCCTGGAGATTAGGTTTAAGGGCAAGAATATTGCCGAGGTGCTGGATATGACCATTGAGCAAGCCCGCTCCTTTTTTGAGCACTTCCCCAAGGTGAAGAACAAGCTGAGCACCCTGTGTGATGTCGGGCTGGGCTATATGTGCCTGGGTCAGCCGGCGCCGACACTCTCCGGCGGTGAGGCGCAGCGGGTAAAGCTGTCCACCGAGCTGTCGAAGCGGTCGACGGGACGGACACTGTATATCCTCGACGAGCCGACCACCGGGCTTGCCTTTGACGATGTGGCGGCGCTGCTCAGGGTACTGCAGCGCCTGGTTGACGGAGGCAATACGGTGATTGTTATCGAGCATCACCTGGATGTGATTAAGAATGCCGATTATGTAATTGACCTCGGACCCGGGGCCGGTGACCACGGCGGCTACATTATCGCCAGCGGGACACCCGAGGAGATTGCCCGGCAGGTATCATCGGCGACCGGACAGTATCTGGTCAAGGTATTGGCTGATGGTGTAGAATATACTGTGAGTGGTTGATTATTCCTGCCCAGCGGCCCTTTCCGGCTGTTCGTGGTGAAAGGGGGTGATAGATGGACCGAAAAGAAGTGCTCGATTCGATTAAGGAGAATGTAGAAAACAAGAACCTGCTTAAGCATATGTGGGCCACCGAGGCGATAATGCGGGCTCTAGCCCGGCGCCTTGGTGAGGATGAGGACGAGTGGGGGCTGACCGGGCTGTTGCATGATATCGATATAGAGCTTACCGAGGGCGATGTGAACAGCCACAGCAAGCTGGGGGCCGACCTGTCCCGTGAGCTGGGGGCCAGTAAGGAGATGACGCATGCCATCCTCTGCCATAATGCGGCGCATGGCGTCCCCTGTGAGACAAAGCTGGACAAGGCCCTATTCTGTGCTGACCCGCTGACCGGTCTCATCACGGCGTCGGCCCTGGTCCGGTCGGATAAAAAGCTGGCCGGTCTTGAAGCTAAATCGGTACTGAGGAGATTTAAGGAAAAGGCTTTTGCCGCCGGGGCCGATAGAGAGCAGATTTCGTCATGCCGGGAGCTCGGGCTTGAGCTCGAAGAGTTTGTTTCGCTGGGGCTTAAGGCAATGCAGGACATCGCCGACAGCCTCGGGCTGTAATAACGGCTAGATTACTTCCAGGGTGGAGCCCGCCGCGGTTTTCCTGACATCAATACGAGTGGGAAAGGCGTCCCTGAGTTCTTCGATATGAGTTATCACCAGTATCTTGTCGAAGTCATCCTGAATTGAGTTTATCGCTTCCTTAATCTTTTCTATGCCAACGCTGTCCTGCGTACCGAAGCCTTCATCAATGACCAGAGTGGGCAGTGGCGCTCCCGCCCGCCTTGCCAGCAGCCTGGAGAGGGCGATGCGAATGGCAAAGTTAATCCGGAAGGCTTCACCACCACTGAACATTTCGTAGTTTCGTGTCCCCAGTTCATCCGAAATTTTGATGTCCAGGGTCTCCACCACACTCCCCGACTTTGTTTCCCTTTGTGTTTCCATCTTGATGTGCATTCTATTGTCGGTCATATGGGATAGTAACTGATTGGCTTCCGTTTCAATCTCAGGGAGGGCGCTCTCAATCAGCAGTGCCTGGACTCCCCTTTTGCCGAAGGCCTGGGCCAGATCCTGATAGACACTCTCCTCTTTTACTGCCCGGGCAAGCAGTTTCTCCTTTTCCTGTAGTTTTATGTCAAGTTCCTGGCAGCGCTTCAGCTTCTCTTTTAGGCCCCATAGCGCTTCCTGGGCCTGTTTCTGATTCGCTGTCAGTGCCTGGTATTCTGTTTCTGCCCGGGTCAGCTCGGCGGCCAGCTGCGGCAGTTGTTCCAGTTCTTTACCTAGGTCTTCCTTTTTGCGGTGGTCGCTTTCCAGGCTGCGGCGCAGCTCCCGGGCTGCTTCCTTTACCTGATCGACGGCTTCCTTTGCCTGGCTGATGAGCCTTTCCGCCTCTTCCAGCTTTCGCTTGAGTCCTTCGTACTGCTCTAAACCGGCCAGGCGCTGGCGCGCCTCTTCATGCTGATTGGCACTGTAGCCCAGCTCAGCCAGTTCCTCTTCGACCTGTCCCAGCGCCTGCTGCTCAATAGCGGCGAAGTCTCTCCTGGCCAGGCGTTCTTCAATCCCGGCAAGGACATCCCTGGTCTCTTTAAGCTTGCCGCTGGCTTGCTCAGCCCGGCTAATCTCCTGGCTTAGAGTGCCGGCCCTGTTCTGGAGGGAGGCCCTGTCCTGATTCAGGCCGGCTTCAAGCCGAGCGATTTCCCCCTCGCTCTGCTCAAGCTCCGCCTTCTCTTGCGCAAGTCCCGCCTTATTCAGCTTGAGGGACTCGGCCTTTCCCTGCTTGTCGCTGGTGTACTTTGTCTCAATCAGCCTTAAGCCGTCCACGGCAAGCTCCGTCTCGCAGAGCGGGCACCTGGTCCCTCCCTGAGTACGCAGAAGGTCGAGCTTTTCCTCTATCTCCTTTATCTCTCGTTCCAGGTGGGTATTGTTCGATTCCAGCCGGTTCAGCCTGGTCATCAGCTCCCGAGAGGCCCGCTTTTTTTCCTGCAGTCTCTCTTCTCGCTCCGCCAGTCGGTCCATCTGGGCCTGTATCTCACGCAGTTCTTTCTTTAGCGAGGGCAGTCTTTGTGCGCTGGTCTCCAGTTCACTCACCTGGCTCTGGACTACGGCGTGGTCTTTCAGTAGTGCCTGCCCGGCCCGGGTAATGCTCATCTCCATCTGGTGCTTGCGCTCGTTTAGCGTGTTGACCAGCCCCAGCTTCCGGTTGAGTTCGTCGCTCAGTTGCCTGGCTGCACTGAACCCCCGGTAGCCTTCTTCTATCGCCGGACGCTGGTCAAGCAACTCCTGGTATTCCTTGATGCGCCGGAGGTGTTGTTCCGCCTGCTCATCCCAGCGCGCCAGGTCTTGCGCTGTCTTGGCGATATGTTCCTCCAGTTGGACCAGTTGCTGTTTCTTATTTTCCAGGGCTTCCTTTTTCTGCCTGATGCCCTCCAGCCGGGACTTCTGCCCGGCTGCCTGCTTTTCGATATCGGTAAGCTGGCCCAGCCCGGTTTCAAATTCAGCCTGCCAGGCTGGCCTCTGCTCCAGCTCATTGGTTATCTCCTGAATAGTGCTCTCCAGCTGTTCCCTTGCCATTTCCTGCTCTTTAGCCCGGTTCTTGGCCCGCTCGGCCAGTTCATCGTAGAAAGAGAGTCCCAAGATATCGGCCAGCACCTGCTTGCGTTCAAGGGGGCGTTTGACGGTAAAGGAATCGGCGCGCCCCTGCAGGAGGAGGGCGCTATTGACAAAGGTCTGATAGTCCATATGCAGGATATCAATAATCGCCTGCTGGGTTTGAGTGATAGTGTTTCCGGTAATCGTACGGAAGCCGTCCTCATTAGCTATCTGGAGTTCCAGGAGCGTCCTTCCCTGTCCGCCGCGCTTCTTCGGTCGGGCGTGCTTGCGGATGATGCGGTAGGGCTGCCCCCCGATGGCGAAGTCAAACTCCACCCCCATCTCTGTCTG
>DAOWDD010000155.1 GCA_030639215.1 Dehalococcoidia bacterium | reverse complement strand
CTGGGTCAACCGACCTATATCTCGGAGGGCGCTCAGGCACCGCCCCCTAACTATCGCGGAGGCCGGATATACTATGATGAGGAGATGGCGAAGCCGGCGCCGGAGGTATCAATCAGCCCCGGTGAGATGGAGGTCAGCCTTACCGTTCAGGTATGCTACCCCATTCTCGACTAGCTGAATGGTTGACTTCGTAGGAGGGTAAAGATTCTAGTGAGGGGAATCCTGCTTGGCGGGTTCCCCTCTTTCTGTGTCCCTGGTTTAGAGCAGGGTTGGCTGAGGTGGTTTCCCTCTATTGTAGGGCCGTCCGAGGTGTTCGTAGGCCAGCCTAGTCGCCAGCCGGCCGCGGGGAGTCCGGTCCAGGAAGCCCAGTTGCAGGAGATAGGGCTCGTAGACATCCATAATGGTATCGGCTTCCTCGCTGATTGAGGCGGCAATAGTGTCCAGCCCCACCGGGCCGCCGTCGAATTTGTCGATGATGGTGCTGAGAACCTTATGGTCGATTTCATCGAGGCCAATGGGGTCGACCTCGAGCTTGCCCAGCGCCTCAACCGCCACGGACTGTGTAATCAGCCCATCGGCCATTACCTGAGCGTAGTCTCTGACTCGCTTGAGTAGCCGGTTGGCGACACGGGGGGTGCCCCTGGCCCGACGGGCTATCTCCGCTGCCCCTTTGTCCTCAGCCTTTATCTGAAGAATCCGTGCCGAGCGTTTCAGGATGGCTTCAATAGATATACGGTCGTAAAAATCGAGGCGGTAGACGGCGCCAAACCGGTCCCTTAAGGGTGGGCTGAGCAGGGCATAACGGGTCGTGGCACCGATGAGGGTAAAGTCGGGTAGATTTATCCTCAGGTTTTTGGCGCCGGGGCCCTTACCGATAATAATATCCAGGGCAAAGTCCTCCATAGCCGGGTACAGCATTTCCTCGACCGTTCGGTTGAGGCGGTGAATTTCATCGATAAAGAGTATATCCTGGCTGCGCAGGTTGGTCAGGATAGCGGCCAGGTCTCCGGTGCGTTCTACTGCCGGGCCGGAGGTAATCTTTATGTTGACCCCCACCTCACTGGCTATAATGTGGGCCAGGGTAGTCTTACCCAGTCCCGGCGGGCCATAGAGCAGTATGTGGTCGAGTGCCTCACCCCTGCCCTTGGCGGCAGCGATAGCTATCTTCAGGTTTTCCTTGACCTTCGTCTGCCCGACAAAGTCAGTTAGCTGCCGTGGCCTCAAGCTGGTGTCAAGTGATGTGTCATCAGCGCTGAGTTTGCCTGATATAACCCGACTTATGGTATTCCCCTCCCTGGATCCTTGTTTAGGTCATTATACCATATCTTTTCACGAGCGGTTCATTTTCTGGTGTAGTGCCCGTTAATAAAAAGCCGCCCCGTTTCGGTCAGGGCGGCCCTATCTTGTACAAAAGAGCGGACTATATCGCGGGCTTTAGATAGTCAGTTTCCTTAGCTCTTCACCTTCGTCCTCTCTGCCGGGTGCCAGCTCCGGAGTGTCTTCAGTAATTGGATGGTAGGCTGGGATTAGCTTGCCGATAATGACATTTTCCTTAAGTCCGCTCAGTTTATCCACCTTGCCGGCAATGGCGGCTTCGGTAAGCACTTTGGTGGTTTCCTGGAAGGAGGCGGCGGCTAGCCAGCTGTCAGTATTCAGTGAGGAGCGGGTTATCCCCATTAAGACAATGCGGGCAGTGGCTGGCTCCCCGCCCTCGGCAAGTACCTTAGCGTTGATATCCTCATAACGGAACCTGTCTACCAGTTCTCCGATCACCAGCTCGGTATCACCTGATGAATCAATATAGACCTTGGTCAGCATCTGGTGGACGATAACCTCAATGTGCTTGTCGTTTATGTTTACCCCTTGTGAACGGTATACCTTTTGTACCTCGTCTACCAGATAGCGCTGGACGGCCTCTTTGCCGGAAATATGGAGAATGTCCTGCGGGTTGATGGAGCCGTCGGTCAACTGGTCTCCGGCCCGTATTTTGTCTCCGTTATGGACACGAATATGGGTGGCTGCGG
>DAOWDD010000018.1 GCA_030639215.1 Dehalococcoidia bacterium | reverse complement strand
CAGGCCGCACCCATTAGCCACGGCGGCACCCTGCACCGAGGCAATTACCGGTTTCTTCATATTGGCGATGGTGAGATTATGCTCATCCTCAGCCCTCACCCAGTCACGAACCTCAACAACGCTCTTACCAGCCAGCTCACTGACGTCAATGCCGGCAGAAAAGGCTTTACCAGCGGCCTTAATGACTACAACCCGCACCATGGTGTCCTGGTCCAGCTCTTTCAGGGCACTGTTAAGTTCGATGGCAAGTTGCAAGCTAAAGGTATTAAGATTTTCCGGCCGGTTAAGCGTGATTAGACCAACTTGGTCTTTCCGTTCCACAATTACAGTTTGATAGTCCATTTTTGCCTCCTTAAGCAATACTCTCCGATAAACGCTAAAATACTTTAGGTGTTGTGACGCCCGTACTTGGCCCCCGCTTCAAAGAAGTTCCTGACATTCTCAACAAGCGATTCGCCTGGAATTTCACAGCCTGAGGCGAGGATATAACCGCTATCTTTAGCCGCGACATCGATACAATTCTTGACTGCTTCCTCCATCTGCTCCTTGGTCCCATCACGGAAGAGCCCTACCGGAACATTCCCGATAACCACTGCCTTTCCTTTAGCAATCTCAATCATCTTCTTTAGCGAAGAGCCTTCATCCACGCTTATTGCGCTAATCCCGGTAGATACCACGTCCTCCATAATGGGGTCAATATAGCCGCAAATATGCATGGCAAGCCCTACCTTTCTTTCCCGGCAGCGGCTGACAATATCCTTATGGTAAGGCAATACGAAATTCCGATAGATTGAGGGGGATATCAGATTGAGTGAGCAGGTCGCTTCGGAAAAGCTGGGGCCTATCCCTACCTCCTTTTGTGCCATGATAAACCTATCGGCCACCTCAACAGTAAACTTCATCAGCTCGTGGACAAAGTCCGGGTCTTTAAATGTATCCCTGATTAATGCCTCCGCACCTCTCAGAAGGACTGCTATCTGCCAGGGGCCACAGGCCAGCCCGGAAACGTTAGAGTCCTTTACCTCAGCGCTAACCCTCTCACACACCTCGAGGTAGTCGGGAAGACGCCCATCCTTCTTGGGATCAGGGACCTCCAGCTTTGCCAGGTTGGCTTTGTCCGCTAGGAGATAGTTCTTCTCCCGACAAAGATCGTCTTCCGGGAACTCCACCTCAGTCCCCATAGCTTCGACCTCATACAGCATATCACCCATCACCAGGCAGATATCCGGGTTAAACATGTCATGGTAATTGAGTATCGCCTTTGCCATTTTGGCAGGCTCGGTGAGGAACTCCCTCATCGTGATGCCGCTAATCCTGGCATTAAAACGAGCCGTAATAGGATAGATGGGGACTCTATCGGCATACTGTCTCTTGAAGGCCGCCCTTATCCGGTCTCTACCCCTGTATTGTTGCTCTTCTTGCATTTTGAATAACTCCTTCCTCTACATTCTTGAATTTTCATTGTGCGGGTGGTACTGACTTCTTCTGCTCAAAGCGCTCTCTTTCTTTCTGCCGCAGAAGGTACTTCTGGACCTTTCCTGCCGAGGTCCGAGGTATTTCGCCAAATACTATCTCCTTAGGGCACTTAAAATGCGCCATTCTCTGGCGGCAAAAGTCTATGATCTCTTTGGCAGTAGGGCTGGTCGCTGGCTTCGGTGTGACCAGACACTTGACCACCTCTCCCCACTTTTCGTCCGGCATACCAAAACAGGCGGCTTCAGCTACATCAGGGTGTCGATGAATGCAGTTCTCCACTTCGAGACCAATAATATTCTCCCCCCCGCTGATAATGACATCCTTGAACCTGTCCTTTATCTCTACATAGCCGTCCGGGTGTATCACACCCCCGTCACCAGTGTACAACCAGCCGTGCTTAAAGGCTTTGTCGTCTTCGTCAGGTGCCTCGTAGTATCCCTGCATCACATTGTTACCTCGCATGATAACCTCGCCGATGGTCTTGCCATCCCAGGGTACATCCCTTCCCTTCTCATCAACTACCCTTATCTCTCCAGCGGTTAGGCCGGGTACCCCCTGGCGCATTTTCTTTGATATTCTCTCCTTAAGAGACAGCCCATCCCATTCAGGTTGCCATTCACAAAGAGTGAAGGGGCCATAGGTCTCCGTGAGGCCGTAGCAGTGTCCTATTTCGGCGCCCTTCTCTTCCATGTCAATTAGCATGGCCTCAGGGGGCGGAGCGGCAGCATTATTCACGATTACTTTATGGGGGAACTTTCTTATTCCCCCCTCGTCCATATACTTACCCAGCCGCTGAAAGATGATTGGAGAGCCCGACATATGCGTAACCCCGTGCTTTTCTATCAGTTCCCACATCTTGTCTGCCTCAGGCGCCCGCATACAGACATTAGTTGCCCCCACTGCAGAGGTCGCCCAGGTATAGCACCAACCGCTGCAGTGAAACATAGGTAAACTCCAGAGATATACCGAGTAGGCATTCAGGGAATACTCGACAATATTGGCAAGGGAACGAAGATAGACACTGCGGTGAGAATACATACATCCCCTTGGCGTCCCTGTAGTCCCGCTGGTGTAGTTGATAGCTATGATGTCATTTTCATCTTCCAGCTCAAGCTTGATATATTCATCACTTGCCCCGCTAATGAATTCCTCGTAATCATACCCAGGCAGCAGTTTTTTCGAAGCTTCCCCGTAATATTGCCCGTCCAGGACATTAACATATGTCTTCACCCCGGGCAGGTCCTCCGTATCTATCAGGTCGGCAGCGCCGCTATCAACAAACATAACCTTGGCACCGGAGAGATTGACAATATTGGCGACCTCTGGTGCAGAAAGGCGGTGGTTAATGGCCACAATTGCCGCCCCAGTGAGTGGAATGCCATAGTGTCCCTCAAGTAAAGAAGGGAAATTACGGGACAAAAAGGCAACCTTATCCCCCTTTCTAACCCCTGCCTCTTTAAGGGCATTACTCAACCTGTTTACCCGGCGAAAAAATTCCTGCCAAGTCCAGCACCGGTCTTGGCAAATCACCGCCACCTTATCGGGCATGACACAGGCAATCCGATGCAAGAAACTTAACGGCGTTAGCGGCTCATACCAGGCTAATAGTTCACGCGGTAGGGTGCCCCCGGTTTTTGCTACCATTTCAACTTCCCCTCCTAAAGGGCACAAGGAAAAGAACACAAGAACCTAAAAATATAATACGGCCAGTAAGAAAGAGGATGTCACCAGCCCTAATGCTTGCAGCGATAAAGAAGCCTGCACACATTATAAAGATAACCCAACCCCAGAAATGAAACTTCCTTTCACAATTGTAGAAACATTGTCCGTCCCTCAGGTCAGGAACTCTTCCACATTTATGGCAGCGGTTGCTCCATCACCAGCAGCGGTTATTACCTGCCACTCCGTCTTCTGGCGGATATCCCCAGCGGCGAAGATGCCAGCTACTCCGGTCTCCATCCTGTTGTTGGTAATGATAGAGCCATCATCAGCCAGGGGCAGGATACCCTTCAGGTAACCGGTATGGGGGATAAAACCGATGGAGACAAAGACCCCCGATACCTCCAGCGTAGACTCCTCGTCCGTCTTTACCTGGCGAAGCCTGATTCGTTGAACGAGATCTTCGCCCTCAACTCCTTTCACCACACTGTCCCAGCGGAAGTCTATCTTGGGTTCGGCAAAGGCTTTTTCCTGCAGGATAGGGGCAGCGCGCAGCTGGTCGCGGCGGTGTATTACGGTGACCCTGGAGGCAAACTTCGCCAGGTGCAGGGCTTCCACAATTGCCGAATCACCGCCACCGACTAAAGCTATCGGCAGCCCTTCAAAGAAGGCGGCATCGCAGGTGGCGCAGTAGGATACCCCTTTGCCGATAAACTGCTCCTCCCCGGGCACGCTTAACTTTCGCCGGTTGGAACCGCCGGCAATAACCACCGCCTTAGCCGTAAAGGCACCACCGGTGGTCTCGACTACTCTTTCTTCCCCCTTAAGCTTTAGTCCGGTAACCTCAGCGCTAATAGTCTCCAGACCGTATTTTGTCGCCTGCTTTAACATTAGCTCGGCAAGTTCAGACCCGCTGATGCCTTCCGGAAACCCGGGGTAGTTGTCCAGCTGCTCGGCAGTTGCCATCTGGCCACCAAATACCCCCCTTTCTATCAGCAGGCTACTCCTCTTGGCTCTTGCCGTATAAAGCCCGGCAGTAAGCCCCGCCGGACCACCACCGATAATAATTACTTCATAGCCATTGTTGGCCAACTTACTCACCTTATTCCTCTTTGTGGCAAAACCCCTCTTTAACCCCATAGTTCTCATTCAAAGCGGCGTCTCCAGGTCAAGCTCATTCAGTTTTTCCTTGGTTGGTATCCCCTCTTCATCCCAGCCCCTCAACTTGTAGTACTCGGGAAGCATTTTATCGAGCTCACAAATCTCGCCCTGGGACGCCCCGGAGGCTATCGGCTCTTTAAGCAGTCTCGGCGGTAGGGTATCGTCCTTCTTGGTAAACCCCGCCTTCAGGTTCCAGAGCCTCTCCAGATTCCATATCCGCTCGCCTGCTTTCAGGAGTTCCTCATCGGTATATGGTATCCCGGTTATCGCTCTTAGTATCGGACTATAATCAGACATGTTCGGCATACCAAAAAAGGTAAAGAGACACATGCTTGATGAGTCAACCACTGCCGTGAAGTCCTGGAACATCTTAGCCAGCCCTGCCTTCCCCTCATAGGTTAGCCTGTCAAGCTGCATTGGCCATCCGAGAACCTCGGGGCCGACAGTGTATCCCCTGACGTGACAGCCTCCCCGGTTCGAGGTGGCATAATGAAGCCCGATGCCTTTAACTGCCCTCGGGTCATAGGCTGGGACCTCCTGCTTCTTGGCACTCATTGATAGCTCCGCATGGCCATAGTGCTCCGCCAGCCGGTATGAGCCTTCAGCTAGTAAATCCCCGATGATGCCTTCTCTATCACCCATCAAGCGCACCATTTTGATCATAGCCTCAGCATCGCCAAATCTCATCGGGAAGGGCACGTCCTTCTCCGGTATATAGCCCCGCTCATAGAGTTCCATAGCGCAGGCGATAGTTACACCGGCAGAAATGGTATCCAGTCCGTATTCATTACAGAGGTAGTTACCCTTGGTAATAGCATTGAGGTCATCGATACCACACATTACCCCCAGTGACCAGGTTGTCTCAAATTCCGGACCCTCGCCATGTTCTCCCTTGTATTTTCCCTCCCGTATCTCGGTGATTCTACCGCAAGCAATGGGACAGGCAGCGCAAGCCCCCTTCTTTATCAGAATCTTCTCGGCAATCGCCTCGCCACCAGTTTGGCCAGCGGTAGGGAAGTAGGCATCCTGATGGTTTTTAACCGGGTAACCACCAATCTCGTTCATGATGTTAACCAGGACCGACGTGCCATACGTCGGCAGGGCCTCACCAGGTATCGAGGCTTCTTTCAGTAGCTTCCGTGCCTGAGAATTTGCCTCCTTAAGCCCCGCCGGGTCAGCAATCTCAACCTTCTTAGTTCCCCGGACGGCAATTCCCAGGAAGTTTTTGCTGCCGAGAACGGCGCCAACCCCGGTCCTACCGGCCGCCCGGTTAAGGTCAAACATTACAGCGGCAATTCGGGATAGCTTCACTCCTGCCGGACCAATAGTCATAACTCTGGCTTTGGGGTCTGTTTCCGACTTTACTGCTTCTTCAATCTGATCTGGTTTCTTCCCCCACAGTTTCTGAGCATCCCTTATCTCAATAGTGCCATCATTAATCCAGAGGTACACCGGCTTCGGTGACTTCCCCTCGATAATGACCATGTCATAGCCTGCCTTCTTAAACTCAGGCCCAAAGAAACCCCCGACATTACTGCAGGCAAGGGTCCCGTTTAGTGCTCCCTTGGTTATGATCATGGTTCTGCCTCCAGCCGGAGCGTTGGAGGCAGCAGTCGGACCGGTGGCAATTACTACCTTGTTCTGCGGAGCAAAGGGGGCAACCTTTGCGTCTACCTCATCGTAAATTATTTTACCACCATAACCCCGGCCACCAATGAAGAGTCTTACCCACTCCTCGTTTAACTTCTCCTTTTTTATCTCCCCAGTAGATAGATTTACCCTGGCGATTACACCGTTAAATCCTTTAACCATCAAAGACCCTCCTTGAATTATTTGTTGCGACAACTACTAAGGTTTCATCAAAGTTTCAGACATCTATCCCCCACCAACAGGTGGAAAGACTGCAATTAAATCACCCTCTACAAGCTGCGTATCTATCCCATCCAGGTGCTCGATAAGACGGCCATTCTTGAGCACCTTCACATAGGGTTTGAGCTTAGCACACCCCTCAAAAAGCACCTGTCGACGCTCAACTGAATCGCATAGGCTATTTAGAAGGTCTAACACACTACGTCTGCCCTCAAACTCAACCTCCCTTTCTTCAGCCCCAAATGCTTCCTTGAAGGTGGCGAAGAATTTCACCTTTATCTTCATAATATCGTCCGGCCTTACTTGCATTCCTTAGACTTTGGTTCCTTTTTAGTAGAAACACCTTGATTTGCACTTCAAGACCATCTTATAGTAGAACCTATTTACCAACTTCTTCCTAGAACCCTCTTAACATCTTCTTCTGGAGAAGGGATAGGGCCTCCCTATAACAATTTGGTAAAGCACCTATCCCCTCCTCAATTAGATAGTCGATTTAGACTTCCTCTTCCTTCTCATGCCAGGGTGTCGAGGTAGGACAGCGCATAATCAAGGGCGCCGATAGCTTTATCCATATCCTCCTTGGTGACAAATATAGAGAGCCCAAATCTGATAGTGTTGGGAGTAAAGCCATTAATCAAGCAACCCTTCTCCATGCACTTGGCGCCGATGATGTTCGTCGGATGGGTAGAAATATCCCCAGAATAAGCCGACCACCTGTCTTCGGGTCGGAATGGTTCCATGGTATTCTTATCCTTGACCAAGTCTAGTGCCCAAAGGACGCCAGCGCCAGACACCCTGCCCAGGGTCTTGTGTTTCTTCTTCAGCCCTTCAAACTCGGCTTTGAGGTACTCACCTGCCTTGGCTGAGACCTTGGGTGCGTCCGCCTCAAGCAGGACTTCCAGGTTAGCACATACCGCCGCCATGGCGATTGGGTGCTGGTTAAAGGTACCGCAAAACTGCCAGCGGTATTTCCCCATAAAGTCGGCTATCTCCTTACTTACGATCGTGCAACTAGCCGGAATAGCTGAGTTTACTATACCCTTAGCGCAAGTCATTATGTCGGGTTTTAGATCCTCCCCGAATAACTCGTAGCCAAACCATTTACCCATCTTGCCTATACCGACTAAGACCTCATCACAGATCCAGAGAATATTGCGTTTGCGCAGCATATCCACGATCTGACGGAGATAATCTACCGGTGGGAAGATTGCGGAAGCCCCGAATATTGGTTCAGTAATCATAGCCGCTATGTTCTCCCAGCCATAGCTATCAATCAACATCTCGGTGTATTTCACTGACGGGTATCTTCCATCGGCATCCTTTTTCTCATCAGGATGAGGGGCCGGAGCCACGATAATCTGGCCGGTAT
>DAOWDD010000071.1 GCA_030639215.1 Dehalococcoidia bacterium | reverse complement strand
GTAAGGGTGATAAGGTTAGCCGGGCTCATCTCATCGGTAGCCCGGGATGTCAGGACCGGGGTCCCGGTTCCGATAATATCAGCCAGATTCCACCACACCGTCGCTCAAATAATCACCGGGATGTGCCGGGCCATTGCCGAAGAAAGCGGCATCAAGGAAGTGGCGCTGAGCGGCGGCGTTTTCCAGAACCGCCTGCTGCTGAAGCTGGCTACCTCGGCGCTAAAGAGAGAGGACTTTCGGGTGCTTACTCACCACCTGGTGCCCTGTAATGATGGCGGGGTCTCCCTGGGGCAGGCCGTGGTTGCCAATTTTGCTGTGAAGGAAGGGTCATGTGTCTAGCGATACCAGCGCTTATTAAATCTATTGATGGCGTGGAAGCTGAGGCGGAAATAGGCGGGATAAGCCGTCGCATCAGCCTGCAGCTGACCCCGGAGGCCAGGGTGGGTGATTATGCCATAGTCCACACCGGCTATGCCATCAGCATTATGGATCAGGAAGAGGCCGAAGAGACCCTAAAGATTTTAAGGGAAATGGCCAGTCTGGCCGAGGAGCCGGGTTGAGGTTTATTACTGAATTTCGTAGCAGCGAGTTGGCCGCAGGACTGCTCTCACAGATACGGCTTAAGTCCCGGATCCCGGCCCGTCTTATGGAGTTCTGTGGCGGCCATACGGCAACCATTTTTAAGTACGGCATTCGTCAGGCGTTGCCGGCTACCTTAGAGATGGTCTCCGGCCCGGGCTGTCCCGTCTGTGTTACCGCTAATGCTGATATAGATAAGGCGATTGCCCTATCACAGCTCCCCGGTGTAATTATCACTACCTTCGGCGATATGCTGAGGGTACCGGGAAGCCGCTTAAGCCTGCAGGAGGCCAAGGCCGGTGGTGCTGATGTGCGTATGGTTTATTCCACCATGGATGCCCTTAAGATAGCGAATGAGAATGCCGATAAATCCATCGTTTTCCTCGGTATCGGCTTTGAGACCACCGCTCCGACTATCGCCGCCTCCATCCTCCAGGCTAAGGAAAAGGGGATAGGTAACTATTATGTCCTGTCCTTAAATAAGCTCTGTCCTCCCGCAATCCGCGCCATCCTTGATTCCGGCGAGGTTAGACTAAATGGTCTTATCTGCCCCGGACACGTAAGCGCTGTTATCGGCTCTCATCCCTGGGGGGCCATCGCCCGGGAGTACCATATCCCCTGTGTTATCTCTGGCTTTGAACCGGTAGATATCCTGCAGTGTGTCAGTATGCTGGTGGTCCAGATCGAAAAAGGGGAAGCCAGGGTCGAGATTGCTTACCGACGGGGGGTGCGGCCGGAAGGGAATCTGGAGGCCCTCAAGCTTATGGAAATGGTGTTTGAGCCTGCTCCGGCCCGGTGGCGGGGGATAGGAGAGCTCCCCGCAAGCGGCTTGAAGTTGAGAGGAGAGTACCAGCAATTTGATGCTGAACTGGCTTTTGATATTGTCACTGAGCCTGCCTGCGAACCCGAAGGCTGTATCTGCGGTGACATTCTGAGGGGGACTAAGGTACCTCAAGACTGTCCCCTCTTTGCCAGCACCTGTACCCCGGAGCACCCGGTGGGGCCGTGTATGGTCTCATCAGAGGGCAGCTGCTCCGCCCATTACCTTTACGGAGGAAGCCTTGCAGGATAGAATTCTGCTCACCCACGGCAGCGGCGGTAGGTTAGCCCGCGAGTTGGTCGAGAAGAGGTTCCTTAAAGTCCTGGCTAATCCGCTGTTAGCCAGACTGGATGACTCCGCCGTTTTTGATTTGAGCGGCACACTCGCCTTTACCACGGACAGCCATGTCGTAAGCCCTATCTTCTTCCCTGGCGGCGATATCGGCAGGCTGGCGGTCTGCGGTACGGTCAACGACCTGGCAATGTCGGGGGCCAAGCCCCTCTATTTGAGCCTGGCTCTTATTATTGAAGAAGGACTTACCATGAGTGAGCTGGACCGGGTAGTGGCTTCCATCCAGAAGGCGGCTGAAGAGGCCGGGGTGAAGATTATTACCGGAGATACCAAGGTGGTCAGCCGGGGTAATGCTGACAGGCTCTTTATCAATACCACCGGTATTGGTGTGGTACCGGAAGGGGTCAATATCTCCGGCAGTAATGCCAGGCCGGGTGACAAGATGGTCTTGAGCGGGAATATCGGCGACCATAGTATTGCCGTGCTGAGCAAGCGGGAAGGACTGAGCTTTGCCACCGATCTAGAGAGCGATTGCGCCCCGCTGGGTAGCCTGGTAGCGGAGATGCTCGCCGCTAGCTCCAATATCCACTGCCTGCGTGACCCTACCCGGGGCGGGCTGGCGGCTACCTTGAATGAAATAGCCGGGCAGTCAGGGGTAGGTATCAGGATTGAGGAGGAAAAGATTCCGGTGCGGGAAGAGGTCCTGGGCGCCTGCGAGATGCTGGGCCTTGACCCTCTCTACCTTGCTAATGAAGGTAAACTGGTGGCGGTGGTGCCTGCCCAAGATGCCGAGGCGGTCCTCAAGGCAATGCGGGTGAGCTGCTACGGAAAAGAAGCTGCTATCGTTGGTGAGGTGTCAGCAGAGCACCCCGGCCGGGTGGTAATGAAGACCGGTCTGGGGACCTCCCGAATAATCGATATGCTGGTCGGAGACCCGCTGCCGAGGATTTGTTAGCATGCATGAACTTGCTATCACGCAGAGTATGCTTGATATTGTCCTGGAACAGGCTGAAAAGGCAGGGGCTGAGCGGGTTGAGGTAATCAAGCTGACCGTCGGTGAACTGTCTGGTTTTGTTGAGGAGTCCGTGCGGTTCTATTTCGATTTCCTGGTTAAGGGAACCATCGCCGAAGGGGCTATTCTCTCCTTCACCAGGGTGCCGGCGAGGGCGCGCTGCAGGAATTGCGGTCGGGTCTTCAAGCTCAAGGAATTTGACTGGTCCTGCCCCGATTGTGGCCAGGATAACATAGAAATTACCGCCGGCAAGGAGCTTTTTGTGGAGAGCATTGAAGTCGAGTAGTTATTGGTAAATCGGGAGATATCAGGCTGGAGTAATCGACGGGAAAGCCCTTATAATAATATTGAGGTGGCATAGATGGAAATAAAGGTACTCAAGAATATTCTCAGTGCTAACGATGAAATAGCGGAAAGAAACCATGCCTTACTGGATAAAAACAACGTATTTGCCGTGAACATAATGGCCTCCCCCGGTGCCGGTAAGACCAGCCTCATCCTAGAGACGATAAGGAGACTGAAGGACAGAATCAGAATTGGCGTTATTGAGGGGGATATCACTTCAAGCGTAGATGCCGAAACAGTGGGTAAAGAGGGTGTGCCTGTCGTTCAGATAAACACCGGTGGTGGCTGCCATCTTGATGCTAATATGATCCGGGATGCCCTGGGCAATATGACTCTTGAGGATATCGAACTGCTTCTTATCGAAAATGTGGGGAATCTGGTCTGTCCTGCCGAGTTTACCATCGGTGACCATAAGAAGGTCCTGGTATCAAGCACCCCTGAGGGGCATGATAAGCCATTCAAGTATCCCCTGATGTTCCACACAGTGGATGTCGTCCTGTTAAACAAGGCCGACCTTATGCCCTATCTTGATTTCGACCTGGAGATTTTTTCTCAAGCAATCAAGGGTATCAACGAAAAGATAGAGGTCTTTCCAATATCCTGTACTAGCGGCCAGGGAATTGAACAGTGGCTCTCCTGGCTTCTTGTACGGATGGGCAATAGTAAACTGTAACTATCCCTTCGGTTACCTTTGTTGATATCCACCCTTGTAGATGCTACAATTCCAGAAGTAATTGTGTTATCTGCAATGGGTGGGCCCATTAGAACTTGAGAATAGACCACCAAATGGCTAGATCCGAATGTTTTTTAGTCAGGAAGGAGATAAGAGGTAGACTGGCCTCTTAGCAGTGTGTTATGGAGATATTAAGCGATATACCGGTTAGCCTGGATACAGGGAAGGTGCTGGAGCGGATGAATATACGTAAGAAGCGGGAGGATATGGAAAAGGGCATCCAGGAATTAATTGAGGTTGTCCTTCCCATCGCTAGGCCTAAGGTTGTCTATCAGGTCTCCTATGTTGATAACAAGGCTGAAGACTCGGTAGAGGTTGATGGGGTGAGGTTCACCAGCCGTGTTCTCCGAGATAACCTGGACGAAGTGGGCCGGGTTTTTCCGTTCGTGGCGACCTGCGGTAGGGAGCTGGATGAGATAGATATCCCGGCTGATGAGTTTATGAAGTGCTACTTCCTGGACCAGATTAAGGAGGTG
>DAOWDD010000105.1 GCA_030639215.1 Dehalococcoidia bacterium | reverse complement strand
GCCGGGCTGGGATTCAAGCTCAGGACGACCGAGGGCACCCATCATTTCTTAGCCGGGAAGGGCATCGAGTCTGATTTGATTCTCAAGGTGTACGAAGGCAGGCCCAATATCGTCGATGCCATTATGAACGGGGAGATTCAACTGGTGGTGAATACCCCCGCCGGTAAGCAGAGTAAGTACGATGATTCCTACATCCGTAAGGCAGCCATAAAGTACAAGGTGAGCTATGTCACGACACTGGCGGCTGCTCTTGCCGCCGCCAAGGGGATTGCCGCCTACCAAAAGGGCAAATCGGGAGTCCGCTCCCTGCAGAGCTATCACGAAGACATCAGCTAGCTACAGCCGGACAACGGTTACGCCGTCGCCGCCCTCCTTCTGGCCGCCGCAGCGGAAGGATCCGACCAGAGGGTGAGAAGCAAGAAACTCCCTGACAATGCTGCGTACGGTGCCGCCGCCGATGCCGTGCACAATACGGACCTCTGCTAGGTCAGCCAGGGAGGCATCGTTCAGGTAGCTATCGAGCTCCGCCTCCACCTCATCGGCACGCCTGCCGCGGAGGTCAAGTTCGAGTGAGACCGCACCTGCCCCCGCTTCGATTCTTACCGGAGCAGACGCCGGAAGCGCCATGCCCGCTGAAGAAGCTGTCTTGGCTACCCTGTCAATACTGAGGCTGAGCCTGGTCTGTCCGGCCTGGACCTCGACCTGTCCGGTCTCCTCCGACAGCGAAAGCACCTTAGCCGCTATATTCACTTCCTTCAGCCAGACGGTATCACCGGGGGTGATGCGGCTGTCGTCCGCTGTCTCCGCCCCGGCCGCTGTACCCGCTTCCGCCTGCCAGTCATCGGCCTTAAGCTGCTTCTGCACACTAGCCAGCGCCCGCCTGGTCCGCTCAACTACCTCCCGCTTCTTTTCCCTGCGCAGCTCTGAGGCCGCCCGCTGGATTTCCCGGTGCAGCTCGGCAGCCTGCTTAACAACCCCGTCCCGGGCCTCCTGAATAATCCTTCGCTCTTCCGCCCGCAGCCGTTCAAGCTCACTGGCAAGCTCGGCGTTCCGTTCCTCCTCCTCACCCCGCTGCTTTTCCAGGTCACCACAGAGAGAGCAAAACCTCTGCTTTTCGTCCATCAAGTCAACAAGCAGTGCCTCCAGCTCTTGGGCGCCCTTTGCCGCCATCTCTCTCGCCCTGGCGATAATCTCAGCGGCCAGCCCCAGGCGGGCGGCGGTAGCCAGGGCGTTGCTGCCGCCCGGGGTACCCACCGACAGGTGGTAGGTCGGCTCAAAAGTAACCGGGTCGAAGTCAAGGGAGGCGTTCTTAAAGCCATCCGTTGTATGGGCGAATGCCTTGAGGTCACTGTAGTGCGTGGTAGCCACGGTAACCGTCCCTAGGGAGAGGAAATGGAGCAGGATGGAGCGGGCCAGGGCAGAGCCCTCAGCCGGGTCGGTGCTTATGCCCAGCTCATCGAGGAGCACCAGGCTGTTTTCGGTGGCACTATTAATAATGCGGACAATGTTGCCGATGTGCCAGCTAAAGGTGGAAAGCGTCTGCTCGATGCTCTGCTCATCACCGATATCGGCAAAGATGCTGTCGAAGACGGGAAGGCGGCTTTCTTCAGAAGCAGGGATTGGTATGCCAGCCTGCGCCATTAAGCTGAGCAGACCGATGGTCTTTAGGGCTACCGTCTTGCCGCCGGTATTCGGCCCGGTGATAACCAGTATGGAGAAGTCCTGCCCTATCTCCAGCGTCATCGGTACCGCCCTTTCCCCGAGCAGGGGGTGCCTGGCGGCGACCAGTCTCAGTCCGGTGCCCCCGGCCGACTTCTCACCGGGGGGGATGATCACCGGCTCGCTGGCCCCGAATTTTCTGGCAAACCTTGCCTTGGCCAGCGCCAGGTCCAGCTCGGCGACCAGGGCGATATTCCGTGAGATTTCCGCTTCATACTCCGCTACTTTGGCTCTTAAGCCGGTCAGTATCTTATCTATCTCGTGTCTTTCCTGGAGGGTGAGCTCGCGAAGCTCGTTACCCATCGGCAGGGTAGACCAGGGCTCGATAAAGAGGGTCGCCCCGCTATTGGAAATATCGTGCACAATCCCCTTTATTTCCTTGCGGGACTCGATTTTGATGGGAATGACATACCGGCCCTCCCGCTCGGTAACAATCGGCTCCTGGGCTATCCTCTGGCCTCTGGGTGAATTGATTATTGAGTGCAGGCGGTCCAGCAGTTGCTCGCGCAGCTCCTTTAAGCGGTGCCTGATTGCGGCCAGGGCAGGTGAAGCTGAGTCGAGCAGTTCGGCGGTTGGTGAGATGCAGCGGTTGATGGACTCCTCGAGCCCGGGCAGGGCGGTAGTACCCCCGGCAATAGCCCAGAGCAGGGGAAGCTCTTCGGACAGCCTGGTAAGGCTACTGCGCAGCTTACGGACTGCCTCAAGCGTACACCGGACTTCCAGGAGCTCCGCTGGCTCAAGGACTCTACCCAGGGCCGCCATCCTCGCCGTTTCCCGGATATCGGCGACCCCGCCGATAGAAAATCCCGGCTCCAGGGAAAGGAGACGGCGTGCCTCCGCCGGCTGCTTTAACGAAAGAGAAATCGCGGTGTAGTCCGAAACCGGCATAAGGCCGGCTGCCAGTTCGCGGCTTGCCGAGAAGCTGGTGAACCCGGTGAGGATTTCCCTTATGCGGTGAAACTCGAGTATCCTGAGGCTCTTGTCGTCCAAGCTGGCTGCTCCCGTGTTGTGTTATCAGGTCTATTGTATCACCTTGAGCAGGCTAACCTGAACCAATGGTTTCAGAATCTAAACATTTTCTAAACATTTGCAAAATGCTCCCAAAATACCTTGAATAATGCTCTATTGACACGGCTATAATATGGGTACATAATCAGGCCGCATTGTTTAAAAAGGTGAGCACTGAGTGTTGCCGCTCCGATATTTGAGGAGGGTGGGATGAAAGATAGTGATAAGACAAAAGAGAAGTTGATAAGCGAACTTGAGGAGATGCGTCAGGGGATTACTAAATCAGAGGCATCAGAAGCTGAGTGCAAGCAGGTAGAGCCGATATTGTATCACGAACTAGATATCATCCAAACGCTCTTTGACAACCATCCTGATTTCATTTACTTCAAGGATAGTGAAGCTAGGTTCCAGCG
>DAOWDD010000162.1 GCA_030639215.1 Dehalococcoidia bacterium | reverse complement strand
GTCCACCTGTATCATAAAGGGGTAATCTACCAAGGAGAGCGAATTATCAACTGGTGCCCCCGTTGCGCTACTGCTCTCTCCGACCTTGAGGTAGAACACAAAGATATACAGGGACACCTATATTATGTCAACTACCCCCTGGCGGAAGATGACCATAAGTTCATCACGATTGCTACTACCCGCCCGGAAACAATCCTCGGCGATACTGCTGTAGCGGTCAACCCCAATGACGAGCGGTTTAGCGATATACTCGGTAAGAAGGTCATCCTTCCCGCAGTGAACCGGGCAATACCTATCCTGGCTGACGAAGCGGTTAACCCTGACTTCGGCACCGGTGCCGTTAAGATTACCCCGTCCCACGACCCGGTGGACTTCGAGGTATCACAGCGTCAGGGACTGCCGCTGATAAACATTATGAACCCGGATGCCACCATGAATAAGAACGCCGGGCCCTATGCCGGGCTTGATCGGTTTTCCTGCCGGGATGCGATACTATCCGACCTGAAGAAAGACGGACTGCTGGTAAAGATAGAACCGTATTCCCATTCGATAGGCCACTGCCAGCGCTGCCAGACAGTCATCGAGCCGGTTGCCAGCAAGCAGTGGTTTGTCAAGATGACACCCCTTGCCCAACCGGCTATCGCAGCCGTAACCGGTGGGGACACCAAAATCATCCCCGAGCACTTCACCAAGGTCTACCTCAACTGGATGGAGAACATTCGTGATTGGTGTATCAGCCGCCAGCTATGGTGGGGGCATCGCATACCGGTGTGGTATTGCCGGGACTGCGGTAATCTAACGGTAGCTGTTGAGGAGGTAAAAACATGCCGTTCTTGTGGCTCAGCCGAGATAGAGCAAGACCCGGATGTCCTGGATACCTGGTTTAGCTCGGCGCTGTGGACCCACTCCACACTGGGCTGGCCCGATGATACCGAAGACCTACGCTATTTCTATCCGACCACAGTGATGGAAACCGGCTACGATATCCTCTTCTTCTGGGTAGCCAGGATGATTATGATGGGCATTGAGGACACCGGCAGGACCCCTTTTAGCACCATATATCTTCATGGTCTGGTACGCGATGAGAAGGGAGAGAAGATGAGCAAGGTCAGGGGTAATGTACTCAACCCACTTGACACCCTGGAGCAGTATGGCACCGATGCCCTGCGCTTTGCCCTCTCCACAGGCACATCACCGGGGAATGATATCAAACTGACCCCGGTACGCCTGGAAGCGGGCCGTAATTTTGCCAACAAACTGTGGAACGCCACCCGGTTTATAATAAGAAGCACTGAGCCCGGCAGTATAGATACGAGAATCCAGACGAGGCTGCTCCCGGTAGAAGACCGCTGGATTCTGTCCCGGCTCAATTGCGCCGTAGCAAATGCAACCAATCTAATGGAAGATTTTCAGTTTGGCGAAGCCCAGAGACAAATCCACGATTTTCTTTGGGGAGAGTTCTGCGACTGGTATATTGAAATCGCCAAGATTCGCCTCCAATCCGCCCAGGACATAGTGTCACCTATCCCGGTCCTGGCCTATGTTATGGAGACAGCACTTCGCCTCCTGCACCCCTTTATGCCCTTCCTTACCGAGGAATTATGGCAAAACCTGAAAAAGCGGCTGCCTTCGGGATGGCAAGACAGGGAATCGATAATGATAGCCCCCTATCCTGAAGCCAGTGAGACAGCTACTGACCCGGAGGCGGAACGGGTTATGGCATCGATAATAGAAATCATACGCTCCATCCGTAACGCCCGGGCCGAATACAAGGTGGAGAGCAGCCGGTGGATTACAGCACAAGTTTATGCCGGCAGGCTTTCTCAAGCAAGCAGCCCCCACTCTGAGACTATCCAATCTCTAGCCAGGGCAAAACCGGTCACTTTCTATAGTAACCGGCAAGAAAGAACAGCTAAAG
>DAOWDD010000039.1 GCA_030639215.1 Dehalococcoidia bacterium | reverse complement strand
TATTGCCGCAGACGGCTTTTAGCGACCCTAGTGACTTAAGCCCATCGAGCACAGCCTTTCCGGTGAAATCTCCGGCGTGGACAATCAGGTCTACCTTGGTCAGGGCAGCTAGAATTGGGGCTGCCATTTCACTCAACTCCGTAACATGAGTATCCGAGACTACCCCGATTCGCATTAGTATCTCCCCTCCATCTTCTCCGTACCCTGCTTAAAGCCTGGCAAGAGGTGCTTTAAGTGAGGAAAACTGTCCTCCATATGGGGGAACCACATCGCCTGGGTAAAGACCTTCTCAAAGTCCGGTTCTACCGTCAGTTCTAAATACTCTACCTCTCGTGCTTTTTGGTCAGCCTCCACCCTCTTGTCCACATTGAGAAGGGCTATCCGCGCCCCGTCACCGGCGGCATTACCCACGGCATAGACCTTCTCCTGAGCACAATCGGGGAAAAGACCGATAACTGCCGCCGATTCCTTATCGATGTAGCTGCCGAAGGCCCCCGCCAGGACTATCTTATCCAGTTTCTCCAATCCCAGGCGACGCATCATAAGCTTGGCTCCGGCATACATCGCCCCCTTGCCTAGCTGGATATTCCTTACATCCCGCTGACAGACCACGATGTCCTGGCCAATGGAGGTCTCCTTGGCCCAGGCAATGACAAACTCCGGCCCGTCTTGAACAGCCCGCAGGCGGGGTGTGCTCAAACCGGAGTTGAACCGGCCGGTGCGGTCGATAACGCCCGCCGTGAATAACTGGGCGGCGGCATCAATTATCCCTGAGCCGCAGATACCACTGGCCCCCACCTCCTCTAGCTCGGTATTCCAGCCATCCTTGCCAATGACCCTGAATCGTACCTCCCTGGTATCGGGGTCTATCCTTATCTTCTCGATAGCTCCCGGAGCGGCACGCATCCCGTACCTTATCTCGGCCCCCTCGAAGGCGGGACCGGTAGCGCATGATGCTGAGACAATCCTGTCCCGGTTGCCCATAAGCAGCTCACCATTGGTACCGATATCGACTATCAGCACCATATCATCCTGGTTATACGGCTCCTCGGCAATAAGTACCCCTACGTTGTCTGCACCGACGAAGCCAGCCTCGATGGGAAGGACGTGAACATAAGCCCCCGGGGATATCCTGAGCCCCAGGTCACGTGCCTTGATATCCAGGGAGCGGTGCAGGCTTGGGGGGAATGGCGATTGGCCGAGATATTGAGGGTCGACATTGAGAAAGATGTGGTGCATACAGGTATTACCGACAACGGTCATATCAACGATAGCGCTCCGCTTGATGCCTGCCCCAGCGGCGGCTCTCCCCGCCAGCTTATTGATACCCCTGATAATGGCCTGGTTCATAACATCCAGGCCATCTTTATGGCTCATCGAGTAGTTGATGCGGGCTATAACATCCTCTCCGTAGGCCACCTGTGGATTCATCATAGAATCGGTAGCGATGACATCTCCGGTGGACAGGCCACAGAGATAAGCCGCCACGGTGGTGGTGCCGATATCCACCGCCAATCCGTAACCCTTCTCGACAACCCCGGGCTCTACCCCGATGACCTCCCTATTCATCCATAGCGATACGGTTATCTTCCAATTACCCCGGCGTATCACCCCCTGCAAGCTGCGGAGAGCTTGATAGTCAATAGCCAAATTACTCAGCCGAAATCTTTTCTTAAACTCAGCCTGCAGACGCTCCCAGTCGCCTATGGTATCATCCAGGGTGGCTGGCTTAAGTTCTACGTAGTATTTCCTTACCGCCGGCTTCATCTCAACGGCTATTTCTCCAGCCGCTTTACGCACAACCTGCCTCGCCAGTCGACTCTCTTCAGGGACGAAAACAACAATGTCACCACGGATATGGGCCTGACAGGCCAGCCGGTAACCATCACGCTGCTGCTTCGATGTGAGCATTTTCTTCTCCACCTTATTTAGCGGAGAGAGGTTCTCCATCCGGGAGTCAATGCCATATTTAGCGAAAACCCCCTCCTCTATCCTGACCCTACATTTGCCACAGGTGCCCTTATCACCACACAGCCCTTCTATTCCGACACCCAGATCCTGTGACGCCTGCTTGATGCTCTCTCCATCGCTGATATAACCCCGCCGCCCCGACGGCTGAAAGATGACCTTCGACTGCTGTAGGCCTTCTGGCATAGCTTCTCCTCCTTATCCTACTTGCATATATACAAAAATATGCTATCCCCACGCATGGACAGATTATACCACGCCTCAAACGCCCCGCAGCTATCCTGTGCCGGATAACTACGAGCCAAATATCACTCGATGTGTCTTCTTGCTGATATCCAGTGGGTCTTTACGCTGCCACACGTTCCTCCCGACCGCTATTCCCACCGCACCAGCCGCCAGGACGTCCTTTACCCTGGTAAGGAACTCGTCGTCGGTCCGTGTCATCGAACCACCGGACATAACCACCTTGGTAGGAGAGGCTGACTCAACCACCCGGCGGAAGCTTTCCAGAGAGCCGGTATACTTGACCTTTACAATATCCGCTCCCAGTTCCAGCCCTATCCTGGCCCCGTAAGCCACAATGGCAGCAGTCTCATCGATTGCCAGGTTCGTTCCCTCCTGCTCTTCCAGCGCCATCTTAAAGGTCTTTGAGACCGATTTTCTATCGAAAAGGGACTTACCTCGAGGATACATCCACCCTATCACCGGGATTTCTCTACTGTGAGCTTCTCTTATTATCCGGGAAAACTCCTGGTGCATTTGACTCTCATATTTCGAACCGGAATATACGGTATAGCCTATCGCCGTTGCCCCTAAGGTAATCGCATCCGCCACCGAGTAAAGCTGAGGGGAATAGGGGTCCTCCTCGGTATAGAGCTCTGATTTTCCGTTCAGTTTGAGAATCAGCGGGACATCGGTATCAGTAATGGCAGACTCATATTCTTCAGCCAGCCCGGCATGCAGCACTATTCCGGTAAACCCGCCCCTTTTCGCTATATCCAGAATATACTCCGGCTTTCTGCTTTCCGGGTTTTCCAAAAAGTCCCTCGGGCCGTGCTCAAAGCCCTGGTCATAGGCTAATATCATTGCCCGTCCACCCGGCACTATTCTTTCCTTCCGTTCCTCTAGCTTTTCTTTCATCTTTACCTCCTAGCCAAAAAATAACTCTGCCACTTTATAGACCTTCATATCCACCTTTTTGATACCATTGGCCATCTTTTCCAGAGGGGCCGCGATAATACTATTCCCCTTGAGAGCCGTCATCTCTCCGTATCTTTTTTCTTCGACAAGCCGGGTCGCCTTTACGCCAAACGCTATCGCCAGGTTTCTGTCGTAGGCCACCGGGGTGCCTCCCCTCTGAATATAGTCCAGGGAGGATACCCTGGTCTCAATTCCAGTTTTCTTTTCGATAATTCCCCCGATTACAGCTCCTATCCCCCCTCTGCGGTACGTCCTCCCGTCCGGGGTTACCGCAAAGCTATAGCCTTCATTCTCTACCTCTAGTTTCGTTCCTTCTGCTATGACGACAATGCTAAAGCTCCTATGTATTCTGTTTCTTTGCTCCAGCATCTGACAGAGTTGCTCCATTCTCTCTTCATCCAAGGGAATCTCCGGGATTAGGATGGCATCAGCCCCGTTAGCCATTCCGGCATAGGTGGCAATCCAGCCAGTATGGCGCCCCATTACTTCAAGAAGCATCACCCGGTGATGGCTGGCGGCGGTGGAGCGCAGTCTATCCAGGGCGTCAGTGGCAATCTGGACAGCAGTCTGGAATCCTATAGTGTAATCGGTCTCCATCACGTCATTATCGATGGTCTTCGGTATTCCCACCACGGGAAGACCCATCTTGAATAGCTGGGTGGCCACACTTAAGGTACCCTCTCCACCAAGAACCACCAATGCCTCCAGTCCCAGTTTCTCAAACCCATCAAAGACCAGTTCGGGGCCATTTTCCACCCTTAGGGGGCTGATTCTTGAAGTGCCTAGAATTGTACCACCACGGTCAATAATTCCTGAGGTCTTGGCGCTGTCCAATACCTCAGTCTCTTCATCAAAGAAGCCCTCCCAGGCATTTCGAATCCCTATCACCTCATACCCTGTTTGTATTGCCGTCTTAACGGTTGCCCTGATGGCAGCATTAAGCCCTGGGCAGTCTCCACCCCCAGTCAGGATACCGATTCTTTTCTGTCTAGCCATTGCTTATCTCCCGAGCATATATTCTTCTTAACCAAGCGATAACTGAAGACAACCTTGAAATAATATCACGGAAAGCGGATAAGTTCCATACTACCCTCCCGGCGATAGTTCCAGTTACACAGAATGACGTGTTGTTGGCAAGAAAGAAAAACGCTATAATTAATTTGATTAAGGTGAGGGAGCAGTGTTCCGGCTGACGGTCTATAACGGCGTAAGCAGGATGCAGGCTCGGAAGGAAGGCTGAAGAGAATGGGGAGGAAATCAGCTAAGATTTCCCTGGCATTGTTGGCTCTGGCACTGGTGCTACCGCTGATAGCGGCAGTACTATTCACCGCGGAACCCGTCGAGGCTGGCTGAGGCTGTAGTGCTGAGCCGCTGGTCCCGGCGACTGTCAGGGTCAATGTTGATATCAGGTCAAGAAGCGGCGGCGCCGTCGAGATAGATGGGATTGCCCCTTCCACCTATCCTGCTACTCACACCGTCGATAGAGACACCAGTGTAAGCCTTGAAGCAATACCGGCAGATGGCTATTACTTCGCCAACTGGAGTGGAGACCTGACCGGTAGCGATAACCCCACCACCATAGTTATGGACGCGGGTAAGGCTGTTGTCGCCAACTTCTCCCGGATAATGCACACCCTGACCATAACGGCCAGCGGTAATGGCTCGACCACTCCCTCGGTCAACAGACATGGCTATGGTTTGGGAGTGATGGTCGAAGTCAGCGCTACCCCGGATAGCGGCTGGCGGTTCGAGAACTGGAGCGGTGATGTGGCTGACCCCGAGTCAGCCACCACTACCGTAAAAATGGACTCCGATAGGGTCATTACCGCTAATTTCTCTCAAATAGTGCACCCGGTGACCATTGCAGTAAACGGCGGCGGCTCCACTACTCCCATGGCCGGCACGCACAGCTTTGGTGAGGGGACTATGGTCGAGATTACCGCCACACCGGAGAGCGGCTGGCGGTTCGAGAGCTGGAGCGGTGATGTGGCTGACCCCAAGTCAACCACCACCAAAGTGACGATAGGCTCAGAGAAGGCCGTTACCGCCAACTTCACCCGGACCGCACCCAGCGGGTGGGTAATCGGTGCTATCATCGGCGGTGTGGCTGCTGCTATAACCCTTCGCCTGGTAACCAGGCGCCGCAAGGCTTCACAGAACCAGGAAGAACCGGGTAATTAGACCCTAGCACCTTGAGCCATAATCTTGGTAGAATAGTAAGGGGAGGAATGGTG
>DAOWDD010000115.1 GCA_030639215.1 Dehalococcoidia bacterium | reverse complement strand
CTGCTCATCAGGGCCTCCGGTACCGAGCCGAAGGTGAGGGTAACCGCTGAGGCAAAGAGCCAGGCGCAAGCCGAGAAGCTTTATAATAGCGGTATCAGGATAGTCAAGGAGTGCAGCCGAGAAGGCAGGGAGGGATAGTTTTGAAGGCGGTTATCTTAGCGGCCGGCGAGGGGAGCCGGATGCGTCCCCTGACCTATACCAGGCCCAAGGTGATGATACCCATCGCTAACAGGCCTATTCTGGAGCATCTGCTCATTGAGGCTAAGAAGGCGGGCATCGGGGAGTTTGTCTTTGTTGTCGGCTACCACGATGAGCAGGTGCGTGACTACTTTGCTGATGGCAGCCGCTGGGGAGTGAGCATCGAATACCGTCGCCAGGGGCGGCAGCTGGGTACCGCTGATGCGCTCAGAATGGTTGAGGGGCTACTTGGCGGTGACTTCCTCCTCATAAACGGGGATATTATCGTTAAGCAAAAAGATATTGAGGGGGTAATGGAGAAGGGTGGTAACGCCATAAGTGTCTTTACCGTTGAAGACCCGCAGGGCGTGGGCGTCCTTGAGCTGAGCAAGGGCAGGGTGGTCCGTATCTACGAGAAGGCGGAGAGCCCTCCCTCCCGTATGGTAAATGCCGGGATATACCGCCTCACCCCCGATATATTCGGCGCTATATCCCGGACGGTGAAATCGCCGCGGGGGGAGTATGAGCTGACCGACTCCCTGCAGTTGATGATAGATAGCGGGCAGGAAGTTTCTTATCAGGAGATTGGCTACTGGCTGAACCTGAGCTATCCCTGGGACCTGCTGGCAGCCAACCAGTCCTTACTGGCGGAGATTGAGGTAGATAATCAGGGTGAAGTAGAAGAGAACGTGGTACTGAAGGGTAAGGTCTCTATCGGCAGGAATACGGTGGTAAGGTCGGGTTCCTATATCCTGGGGCCGGTGGTAATCGGGCGGGACTGTGACATCGGGCCCAACTGCTATATTCGTCCCTATACCGCAATCGGTGACGGCTGCCATATCGGCGGCGCTACCGAGGTTAAGGCTTCCATAGTCATGAAGGGGACCAAGATTCCCCACCACAATTACGTCGGTGACAGCGTTATCGGTGCGGGCTGCAACCTCGGTTCCGGTGCCAAGATTGCCAACCTGCGCCTGGATAAGAAGAATATAGTGGTAGACGGTATCGACAGCAAAAGGCGCAAGCTGGGGGCTATCATCGGGGACGGGGTTGAGGTCGGAATTAACGCCAGTATCAATACCGGCAGTGTTATCGGCAATAACGCTCGTATTGCACCGGGAGCGGTGGTCAGCGGCGTCTTCCTACCGGGGGCAAGGATATACTGAGAGGTGAGTTATGAAACAAGCGGTAATTCTGGCAGCGGGTGAGGGGTGGCGGCTCAGGCCGTTTACGGTTAACCGGCCCAAGGTAATGCTCCCCGTAGCGGGTAAGCCAATCCTTCAGTATATGGTTGAGGCGCTGGCGCAGAACGGGATTCGCAACATTGTAATGGTGGTCGGCTATAAGCGGGAGCAGATATTCGACTATATGGGCTCGGGAGAGCAGCTTGGCGTCGATATCACCTATGTCACTCAGGCCAAGCGCCTGGGTACCGCTCATGCCCTGGCCCAGGCCAGGGAAGTGGCCCAGGATGAGTTCCTCGTCCTCTCCGGGGATAAGCTGATTGACGCCGCTACCATTGCCCGGTTTGTTACTGTGAAGCCCGAGGCCGTCCTGGTGAAGAGAGTGGAAGGTCCCGAAAGGTACGGCGTGGCGACTATTGAGGACGGCGTGGTCAAGGGCATCGCAGAGCAGCCCAAGGAAGCCGGGAGCAATATGGTTCTGACGCGCATCTATGCCTTCAGCAGGGAGGTTTTTGACGCTATTGAGACCGAGCCGGCTATCTCGGACGTCCTCACCAAAATGATAGCCCGGGGTAGGCCTCTCTGTGCCTGTGAGACGGATGGCCCCTGGCTTGAAGCTGTCTATCCCTGGGATATGTTAGGCCTTAACAGCGTGGTCCTTCTCAAGACCAGGGCCGAAATGGGCGGTGCTGTTGAGAAGGGGGTTTCCCTAAGAGGGCAGGTCTCGGTGGGGCGGGATACGGTAATACGGGCAAACTCGTCCGTAGTCGGCCCGGTGGTTATCGGGGATGGTTGTGATATCGGCCCCAATGCCTGTATCCTGCCGGCTACCAGTATCGGCGATAACGTTATCATTTCTCCCTTCAGTGAAATAAGAAACAGCGTCATCGGCAGCGATGTTGCTATTGCCACCGGCTGCACTATACAGGACTCGGTTGTCGGCAACGGCTGTTCTATCGGGGGGCATTTTACTGCCTTGAGCGATGAAGCTGAGGTCAAGGTTAACGATGCATACCACTCGGTGAAGCTGGGAGCGATGCTGGGTGAGGGCTGCAGTATCGGAAGCGGCGTAGTCGCTCAGCCCGGCGTTATTTTGGGAAACTACAGTGAGGTGCAGGCGCTTAAGCTGATTCGGGGGCGGCTGCCCGATAAGAGCCTGGTGTTTTAGTTATGTGCGGTATTGTTGGTTATATTGGCTACCGGCAGGCCCAGCCTATCCTGTTCAATAGCCTGCTCAGGCTGGAGTACCGGGGCTATGACTCCTGTGGTGTAGCGGTCAGCGCCGACGGCATTACGGTGTGTAAGGACGCCGGCAAGGTAGGTGAGCTGGAGAAGAAAGCCCCCCGTCTTGACGGGGCGGCCGGTATCGGTCACACCAGGTGGGCGACTCACGGCGAACCGAATCAGGTAAACGCCCACCCCCATTGTGATTGCTCGGGCCGGGTTGCCGTTGTCCACAACGGGATAATAAGCAATTACCAGTTGCTAAAAAAGCAACTGATAGCCGAAGGGCACAGGTTTATCTCCGAAACAGACAGCGAGGTAATCCCGCACCTGATTGAGAAGTACTACCAGGGCGACCTGGAGGGGGGGGTGACGGCCGCCCTTGAGGAT
>DAOWDD010000168.1 GCA_030639215.1 Dehalococcoidia bacterium | reverse complement strand
CAATGCTTGCCAATGAGGTCTTCCGGCTTCTTCCCCACCAGGTTAGCCACAGCCCTGTTCACCCTGATAAACCTGAAGTCTCTATCATGAATGGAAACTAAATCAGCAGTAGCGTCAAAGGTTATTCTCCACTCTTCGGCTGCCCGCTCTATTTTCTCCTCCATCCGCTTGCGTTCGGCTGCGGCTGTTTCCACTCCAACAACTCGCTGGCGCATTTCCTCCAGTTCTGCTATCACCTGCTCTTTTGTCTTATCTTTATCCTTCATCACAAACGCCCCCCCCCCTCAAATATCGGAGCGGCAACATAGAACATAGAATGGCATTGTCATATTACTATAACTGCCGACCATCCCCATTATAACCGCCATAGAGCATTATTCAAGGTATTTTGGGGGTATTCTGCAAATGTTTAGAAAATGTTTAGATTAGGACCACCCTGGATGTGATGAAGGCAGGCATACCCGGCTCAGCATGGTCCGGCTATTGCCTCTTTATCCCCAGCCGCTCCGCGAACAGCCCGATATCACCTTCACCCGGGCAGTAGTCCTGGTGCCGGCGGCTGTTTTTTGTCCGGTTCCAGAGATAGGCGTATTTCTCTCTATCAGACATAGTAAACCACGTTACGCGAAAGCAAACCCTCTTCATTAGATGAACCATTCCAGCACTCATAGCACTACCTCTTCTCCTGCCGTCACTAACGGGGCTCCACCAGCGATGCCCAACACCGTCTGACTATGCTTGATATTAATACAGAAATACTAAACAAAAGCTAAAGAAATGCCCAATAATCTAAAGGTTTACTAAATATTTTGGTTACCTCAGAAATAATCGGCCTCAATAGCAGTAATCCGAATGGTTACTTACTGTTAGCAGGCTAACTCCTTTGGGTGATTGTATGGAGAGGGAGGATAAGTTAAGGTAAGGCATATAAGGAAGGAATAGGTTTAGGTCAGGTTAGGGGAGAAAAACAGGCAGGATATGGAGATGAAGAATGGTATGCTGACGATAGCAGAAACGGCCCACCTGCTCAATGTTCATATCAACACGGTAAGACGGTGGAGCGATCAGGGGGTGCTGAAATCATACCGCATCGGTACCCGCGGCGACCGCAGGTTCCGCCGTGAGGATATCGATAGCTTCCTCGCCGGGCTGAACAGGCCACCCGAGCGGCGTCAGGAAACGGTTAATGAGGGCAGGAAGAAGATACTCATTGCCGATGACGACAGCAGTATCAGGGCGCTAGTCAAAAGGATGCTCGGCTCCGACTACCTTGTTCTTGATGCCGGTGACGGTGATGAGGCAGTCAGCCTGGCACGCCGCCACAGCCCCGACCTTGTCCTGATGGACATCCTGATGCCGAACACCGACGGCTATACCGCCTGCCGCGCCATTAAGCAAGACCCGCTAACCCGGGGAATCCCGGTAGTAATGCTCACCGGCATCGCCTATGAACTGAACAAGAAGCTCAGCCAGCAGATGGGTGCCGACGGCTACATCACCAAGCCCTTTGACAGTAAGAGCCTGTCGGATGGGATTAACGATATACTCAACACCAGGGGGCTGGCACCTAAATAGATAGGTGACGCCTCAGCCACTCTACATTCCAGTTGGAGAACAAACCCCGATAGTTCTTTATGTCACTACGATTAGTATTCCCTGCCTGCGGTTCACAATGACAGGAGACAGGGCATAAAGGTATAATAGGGTACCCCGCACTCCAAAGGAGGCTTAAGAAATAGATGCTTAAAGGTAAGGTTGCTCTGGTAACCGGTAGCTCCCGTGGCATTGGTAGAGCAATAGCCTTGAGACTGGCTCAAGAGGGGGCCGATGTTG
>DAOWDD010000040.1 GCA_030639215.1 Dehalococcoidia bacterium | reverse complement strand
TACCCAGCCATCTCTTCCGGATCATCGACAGGCAGGATAGCCACCCCGACAAACTGCTCCGGGTATCTCTTAACCACACCGGGTATGTGGTTATTGTAAATCCTGGCTACCTCTTTGAGTCCCCCCATCTTCCGGTAGGCATCGTTGGTCGGATAGACGATGAGGGTCTTATCAATATGAAATTTTTCCATAACCTCAAGCTGGCCCTCGATATTACCCCAGGCAGCAGAGTAAAAGTGGGCATTATCGATAATCTCACCGGGCAGCCAGTGAATATGCGCATCAAACATCATTCTTTGGGATGGTCCTGTCGATATGGAATTACCGGACTTGTCCAGGGGGTGCGCTGGTTGATAACCGAAATCTCCAGGGGGCAGACATTGGCCGGCACAGAGAGAGCAAACTTGACGGCATCCTCTATCACCTCGGTCTGTATCAGACGTGACCTGTCCACCGAAATCTCCTCAAGCCCCCCGGTCAGGGCGGTATCGGTCACCCCCGGCATGATTGAGGTTACCTTGATGCCAAGGTCCCGCACCTCCCAGAAAAGCCCCTTGCCAAAGGCATTCAGCGCCCGCTTCAGGGATGAATAAACGATGAAGTTTCTCGGTGGTGGGTCGACCAGGGTTGAGCCGGAGGTAATATTGATAATGGCGCCGCTCTTATTTTCAATAAAGTGGTTAATCATTAGACGGGTCAGCATAACCGCACCAAAGTAATTGGTATACATCAACCTGGCGATGTCCTCCAGCGGCTGCTCCTGAAAGGGGTGCTGGCTACTTACCCCGGCGCTGTTGATTAGGGCATCTATCTTCTTGAACTCCCTAATGGCGGTAGTTGCCAGATTCTCCAGGTCGCTCTGCCGGGCAACATCACAGGCTACCGGCAGCACCCGCACATTATACTCCCGGGATAGCCCTCCGGCGGTCTCTTCAAGCACTTCCCGGCCGCGTGCGGCAAGCACCAGGTTCATCCCCTCCTTCGCCAGCGCCACCCCGAGCGCCCTTCCAATACCTCGACTTGCCCCGGTGACAATAGCGGTCTTACCTTTCAGTTCGCTCATCTCTTACCCCTTTGCTTCTTTTTCTATCACCTCTTTGAAGATCACCAGGTTATCCCGGGAATGTTTATTGATGAAGCCTTCAACCTGCTCGTCATTAAATTTTGCCCCATCCGCCATGGTGAAGTCCTGAATCCAGGTCAGGTTTATTCCTTCCGGGGTAGGGGTATAGAGCCAGATAATCTTCATATACTTAAAGGGGAATGCCGGCTCCAGTTTCTGGGCGTAGGCAAAATAATAGTCCTTAAACAAGAGGCGGAAGGACTGCCAGGAATTACCTTCATCATTGGTTAACTGGAAGGTAATTTTATTCCCCTCCCGTTTTAGCACCTTCGCCTCCGTGTACTCGCCGCCGAATAGCTCCGTCCACCTCTCAATGTCATTGGAGATATCAAACACCCGCTCATAAGGCGCCTCAATTAAGATAGAGTTTACCGTATGTCCCATTCTTTCCTCCTTTTCTATTCAATAATAGCAACCGCCCTTACCGCAGCGGCACCTACCCCTTTTATCTTTATCGGGAAACAGGCCACCCTAAAACCGTAAGGCGAGGGAATCTTGTCCAGGTTGGCTAACCTCTCGACATGACAGTACTCCTTTTCCCTGCCGTAGAAGTGGGCCGGCCAGAGGTGAGCATTGTCCTTCGTCTTTAGAAAATCGGTCACCATTTTATTAAGCGGACGGTCAAAACTAAAGGCATCAATCCCAACTACCTTTACCTTAAAGTCCAGAATATAGGCAAGCGCCTCCCGGCTCACCCCGACAAAATGGGAATAGTACTTCCTGGTCCCCCAGAGCTTATCGGCACCGGTATAGATAAGGACAATATCAAAGGGCTTTATCTCATACTCTATTCTGTCGAGCGCCTTCTCTACGTCCTCTCTGGCGATAAGCTCTCCCGGCTCTTTTTGAGAACAGTCCAGGACGACGCCGTCACCATAGCACCACTCCAGCGGGACCTCTTCTATCTTCTTGGCCTCTTTCCCTTGAGAAAGCGGCCCGAAGTGATAGGGGGCATCAAGGTGGGTGCCGCTATGGACCGTTGCCCTGACCCACTCCAGGGACAGGAAAGCGCCGTCCTTAAAGGAGTGGCGCGTAATCCGCTCTCGCCCCGTAATATAGTTCAGAATCCCCCTTATCCCGTGAGACTTCGCCCAAATTCGGCCGAAACGGTCCCCACCCCCTCTATGTTCCCACCTCTTTATTTCTACCGGGTGAGGCTCAAAAACACCATCATCAATGGGGAGGCTCAAGTCAATAATTCTCATTACCCGAGCTTATCCCCAACAGTCTTTACCACGTCACTGACGCAATTCCTGTTAGTAATCTCACCATCCTTGAGCTGGATATTGAACTCCTTTTCTAAAGCCACTACCAGTTCTACTATCTCGGTTGAGTCCATCTCAAGGTCGTCCCTCAGGTTTGCCTGCGAAGCAATCTCTGCAGGCTCCATATCAAGGAACCCGGCAAAAAACTCCTTCATCCTCTCTTCGATATTCGCCATAACCGTTAGCTCCTTTCTATGGCCAGAACGGCATTTATGCCCCCGCGGCCACGCGAGATAATAAGGGCTCTATTAACCTCTTTGGGCCGACTTTTATTCGGCACGCAGTCCAGATCGCACTCCGGGTCCTCTGTCCGGTAGTTTATCGTGGGCAGAATAACCCCTTCCTGCATAGCCAGAAGGGTACCGACCAGGTCAACGGCACCGGATGCCCCCAGCAGGTGCCCGGACATAGACTTTGGGGCGCTGACCGGTACCTCTAGCGCATAACTGCCAAATACTTCCTTGATTGCTCTTGTCTCGCTGACATCCCCCAGCTCGGTTGCCGCCCCATCGGCACAGATGTAATCAATATCACCAGGCTGATAACCGGCACTGTCCAGGGTGGTCTTTATCGCCCTAGCCAGCCCTCTGCCATCCTGGTCCGGCATTATACGGTGAGTACCATCGCAGGAAGTCCCGAAACCCGTAATTACCCCGTAGACAGTCGCCCCCCTGCTTCGAGCGGACTCCATATCCTCCAGGGTCACGATTGCCGCCCCTTCACCGATAACAAAGCCGTTCCTTTCCTTATCGAAGGGACGATAAGGGCCCTGGGAAAGAGAGCCCTCCGTGCTGCAGCAGAGTAAGGCGTAGGGAGTAACCGGTGCTTCGGTGCCTCCAGCCAGAGCAATAGCTGCTTTTTTGTTTCTAATTACCCTTACCGCATAGCCAATGGCCATCAAAGCGCCGGCCCTGTCGGCGACTACCGTCTTACTGTACCCCTTGATGCCATAATAAATAGAGATATGGCCCTGGGGAGCAGCGGCAAACCAGGCGCTGGCATTATACGGACTTACCCCATTCCTGCCTTCCTGGTAGAGGTCACGCAGCTCTGTCTCCGCATAAAGCCATCCACCCAGTGTATTTCCCAAGAAGACCCCTACACTGTAAGGGTCTTCTTTAACTAAATCTATACCGGCGTCTTTCAGGGTCTGCTCAGTGGCTACCAGAGCCATCACCGAGAACCTGTCCATCTTCTTCAAAAGACGGCGAGAAAGGTGGCTCGAGTCCAGGTCTTTAACCTGCCCGGCCACCTGCGAAGGATAGGCTGAAGCATCAAATCTGGTAATAGGGGAAACAAAGGACTTTCCCTCCTTGATATTCTGCCAGAATTCTTCTTTTCCCACGCCGGGAGGGGCTACTATGCCTACTCCGGTAACAGCTACCTGTCTCAATTCGAATTCCACCTGCTCAGTATCATCGAGGAATGGACGCCGGAAAAACCGCTGCTGGTCTTCAGGATATAATCAACCCTTTTTTCGCGAGCCTTATTGGCGACGTAGTCCAGGTCGCATGCCGGGTCAGACACCTCTTGATTCATCGTTGGCGGCAGGATATCGGTTTCAAAGGTAAGGGCACCGGCGACAAGCTCAATACTGTTGGCGGCAGCCAAGGGATGGCCGACCATAGACTTGAGAGAACTTACCGGAATCTCATAGGCCCTCCTGCCAAAGACCTTCTTATAGGCATTCGTTTCGAATACGTCATTCTGCTTGGTGGAGCTCCCGTGGGCATTGATATACCCGATATCCTCCGGGAGCAGCCCGGCATCATTTAAGGCAAGGTTGATAGAGGGGACCATACTATCGCCATCGGCAGGCAAGTCGGTCATATGGTAAGCATTACAACAGGTGCCGAAGCCATTGATTTCACAGTAGATATGAGCGCCGCGGCTCAAGGCATGGCCCAGTTCCTCCAGGACCAGTATGCCACAGCCCTCGGAGAGGACAAACCCATCCCTCTCCTTATCGAAGGGCCTTGACGCCCTTTCCGGCTCGTCGTTTCGAGTCGAGATTACATTTAAGACATCAAAAGAAGCAAAGGTTATCGGACAGAGGGGCGCCTCAGAAGCGCCGGTAATCATAACATCGGCCAGTCTGTCCTGGATAACTTCATAGGCAAGACCCACGGCATCGGTACCGGCGGTACAACCGGTGGAGATAGTGGCGCAAATGCCCTTTAATTGATAGCGCGCCGCTATTTCGCTGGAGGGGGTATTGAACATAGAGGCATCATAAAGGTGCGGCCTTACCTTTCTGGGGTCAATAGGGTCTTTCCCCCCGTTGGTTACCCTCAAGAATTCCTCGTCCATATATCTTGTGCCGCAGATGGCATTAGCGAGACAGACGCCCATCCTTTCTCTTACCTCATCACCGAAAAGAAACCCGGCATCAGCTACGGCAGCCTCCGCCCCGGCTACGGCAAACTGTACATAGCGGTCCATCCTCTCTACTTCCTCTCGGCTAAGACCGAAGGCGAATGGGTCGAAGTCAGCTACCTGAGCGGCTATCTGAGAGCGGAATTGAGAGACATCATAATCGGTAACCCGCCTTACCCCTGACCTACCGGAGACCGTATTTTCCCAGAAAGCCTCTTTACCAATGCCATTAGGAGAAAGGACTCCCAGACCGGTAACCACTACCCGTCTCTTCATCATTCGACCCTCCTTACCTTAAACCTGATTATTCCCCCGTCGGGACAGGTCACGCGCAGATTAGCGTTCTTATCCTCAGAAAAGGGGAATTTAGCCCCCATATTGAGGGCAAAAAGAACAGGAAAGAGGGCATTATAGGCGGCCCCGCAAAAACCCTCAGGTGTCCTGAGTCCGGTCACTTCAATGGTGTCTCCCGGCTTATACTCGTAGGCACAATGCCCATTTACCTCTTCTACGCTGATAACCATCTTTTTCGGACTCGGCCCGTGACGCTCTTTCTTTTCCCCCTTTTCTACTTCCCCCGATTTGGTCAGCACCTGGGTGAAAAACTC
>DAOWDD010000109.1 GCA_030639215.1 Dehalococcoidia bacterium | reverse complement strand
TGGCCAGGGTAAGATGTTTGAACTGTTGAATGCCTTCAAGGAAGGCAGCACCTATGACGGGGCACTGGAGAAGGTATACGGCTTTGATATGGATGGTCTGGATGACCTGTGGCAGGACTGGGTTACTCAGTCAGGGCAGCCGGCTGCGGAGGAGGGGCTGCACCTGGAGCTGGAAAGCGTCGTTGATTGAAAGTGAGGACGGAGGCGAGACCGGTGAAAAGAACTCTTTCGATTACCCTGATATTAGGCAGCCTGCTGTTTTTCTTATCATCCTGTGCTCCTGGCGTATCACCGGATGAATACCGCGCGCTGCAGGCCGAGCTGGACGGGGCGCAGCACGAAATCGGTGAAATGGCGGAAGACCTAGCCCAGCTTGAGGCGGACTACCAGGGCTTACAGGACGATTATGCCAGTCTGCAGGGTGACTACCAGAGCTCGCAGACTAGCTACCGAAAGTTGCTTGAACGGCTGGAGCAGTCGGCACTGGTGGACATTTCCTGGCCGGAGCTAAAGGAATTTCTTGAGCAGGATGATACGGACAGACTGACCTATGTTGAGAACGGCTTTGATTGCAGCGGGTTTGCCATCACCCTGCGGGACAGCGCCGCCAGGTGCGGCATCAGGTGCGCTTATGTCGAGATAGAATTCTTCGTAGAGGGTGGACATGCCCTGGACGCCTTTGAAACGACGGATAGGGGCCTGGTATATGTTGATAGTATCGAGGCTGACCAGATAGCCTATGTCAAGCTAAATGAGCTGTATGGGGTGATCAGCCTGGACGGGGTGAAGTCTGAGTGTATTGCCTGCAGCGGAGACCCCGCTAGGTTCTGGGGGCCGCTAAACTATATGACCCATTCCAATCCCTTTAGTTACAGCTATTACCCCGACTACCAGAGACGGGTTAAATTCTATGGTGAGAGTATAGAGGCCTACAACGAGGCTGTGGAGAAATACAATAGCGGTAGCAAGAAGTGGTCATACGCCCAACTGACAGCGTGGCTGGATAATATTGAGGCCCTGGAAGAGGACCTGGGTTCCGCCTTTTATCAACCGGGTGATAAGGTGAAGAACATCGAAGCCTACTGGAACCAATAAGAGGTTGCTGAAAAATAAATAAGGCCTTGAGAAAAGAGGGGCCACTTTGAGGTTATATCGATGATAAAAAGAACCGCCGCCATCGCCTTTTCCGTATTACTACTGGTAAGCCTGCTCATTACCGGTTGCTGGCCGGCGCCGGCAGCGCCGTCAACCCCGGTTACTCCTGCCGCCGAAGGGGAGGTCCTTAACCTGTACGGCGTTGACCCGCTGACCCTCGACCCGGCAGTCTCCGGTGATATGACCTCCCACGAGTATATCACGCAGATATATAACGGACTGCTCCGGCTTGGTGATGACCTGGAACCGGTACCGGATATCGCCCGGGAATGGCAGGTCAGTAAAGACGGGACAACCTATACCTTTTCTCTCCGGGATGATGTCAGGTTTCACGATGGCAGAGAGGTCAAGGCTGAGGATGTTAAGTACTCCTGGGAGAGGGCCTGCCATCCCGCTACCGGCTCCCTGACGGCAGCCACCTACCTGGGCGATATTATCGGGGTAAGTGAGGTACTGGCCGGTGAAGCGGAAGAGATTAGCGGCGTTAAGGTTATTGATGACTATACCCTGGAGGTAACCATCGATGCGCCCAAGTCGTACTTCTTAGCCAAGCTGACCTATTCCACCTCTTTCGTGGTTGACCGGAATAATGTGTCCTCGGGCGGCGAGTGGTGGCGCCGCCCCAACGGTACCGGTCCCTTCAAGCTCAAGCAGTGGGAGGAGAACACCCTGCTTATTCTGGGCAGGAATGAGCTCTACTACGACAAGCCGGCTGAGGTCAGCCTCATTGTTTTCCAGCTGTATAGAGGTGTGCCGATGAATATGTACGAAAAGGGCGAAATCGATGTCGCCAGCGTCTCCATGTACTATATCGATAAGGTCACCGATGAACGGGGGCCCTTTTACCAGGATCTGGTGGTCTCCCCTGAGTTGAGCTTTTTCTATATCGGCTTTAACGCCAAAAAGCCCCCGTTTGACGATGTTCTCATCCGGCGTGCCTTAACACACGCCGTTGATAAGGAAAAGCTGGCCTCTCTGGTCTTCCGGGATATGGTAGAGCCGGCTAGCGGTATCCTGCCTCCGGGTATGCCCGGCTATAACGAGAACTTAGTCGGACTGGAGTATGATGTCGAGCTTGCCCGAAAACTGATTGCTGACTCTGAATACGGTGATGTTGCCAGTCTACCGCCGATTACCATTACCACTTCCGGGCAGGGGGGAGCGATATCCGGTGATCTGGAGGCGATTATCTATCAGTGGCAGCAGAACCTGGGGGTCGAGGTAGCGGTAAGGCAGCTGGAACCGAAGCGGTTCCTTTATCATATCAGCGAAGAGGTGGATGAGATGTTTTTCTTCGGGTGGATCGCTGACTATCCTCACCCGCAGGACTTTCTCGATATCCTGTTTCATACCGGCGCTGAGAATAATAACGGCGGGTACAGTAACCCCGAAGTGGACGCCCTGCTCGATATGGCGAACGTGGAGCTGGACAGCGAGCTAAGCCTGGCCCTGTACCAACAGGCGGAGCAGGAGCTGGTCAGCGACGCCGCCTGTCTACCCCTGTGGTTCGGGCAAAACTATATCCTGGTCAAGCCCTATGTCGAGGGATATGAGCTCAACCCGATTGGCCTGCCCGCACTAAACAACGTCTCCGTTGAGTCTCACTGATTCCATAATGTAATGGTGGCGGAGGGGGTGGGATTCGAACCCACGGTCGCTTGCGCGACAACGGTTTTCAAGACCGTCACCTTAGACCACTCGGACACCCCTCCCAGATATAAATTCTACTCCAAAAGACCTCTCAGGACAATTTTGCCGACATTTTGCCGACATTTTCCTGGTGAACCTCATGCTCAAAACTCTCATCAAATTGGCGTGCCGCCGCTTCCTGAAGACCCGGTAATACATGGCTGTAAATATCTAGTGTTGTGGACACAGAGCTATGTCCAAGACGCTCCTGAACAATCTT
>DAOWDD010000045.1 GCA_030639215.1 Dehalococcoidia bacterium | reverse complement strand
TCTCTCGCTCAAGCTCTTCCATAGACATATAGGGCTGAGGGTAGCAGTCAGCCGGTATCACCCCCTCATAGGCTTTAGCCGCCTCATTGATGATGAAATATATTCTCTCAATATCACCGGGGTGGCAGGTACGAATCATAATACTGATATTCTAAGGTAAACAGGAAGTGAAGGCAACTCGGTGTGCTCGTCTATTTGACTGGTACGCGTCACTTCTTCTCTTGCCATTACGGGTCGAAGGCGTGGCAGCCCCTCTTAAATACCCCGTCGGTGTGAGCGTAGTCATGGCAGTCCTGGTTTCATTGTAGCAATTCTTCAATCTGTGCCATTGTTGGCTGAAGGGTAACGATGTCCGCCCCGGCATGGTATAAGGCGTCCTTGCTCCCGATGCGCAGAATGCCAACGGCATAGTGGCCGAGGGACTTGGCTGCTTTTATCCCCGTAGGAGCGTCCTCAAAAACGACAAACCTCTCTATATTTGCCCCGGGAAGGGCGTTCAGTTGTTCAGCTGCGGTTTTGAGGATGTCTTTCTTGTGGTCAATATCCAGACCGCAGGCGTCAACATCGAACAGAGAGAGCAGGGTGTCGTTCTCACCGAGAACACCAAAGGTATCACCCACTTCCTCGGCCAGGCGAGAACTGGTGACGTGGCTCAGCATACGGCAGGCATTCTTTGATGCTGAGGCGGCAGCCTGCTTTATCCCGATGCTCTTTGCCCTGAGCAGTATAGTAACGGTGTCGGTAAATAGCTTGAACTTTCCTGCATCGATGAGCTGCTCAATCAGCGAGTTTTTCTCGGTACAGAACTTCTCCAGTAGTGACTCCTTTTCCTCTTCAGTTACCACGTCAAGCCGCTGGTAAACTCCCTTTAGCTCCAATATGTTGTCTCCCCCCGCATACCTTGGCCGGGAAGCCACATGATTGAAGTAGAAGTCTGAGCTTAGTCCCTCGATATTCCAGGGCTCTTTCATTGCCGTAATGCGCCAGGCCTCCTCATGAGGGCTGTCAACAACAACGCCATCAATGTCCCAGATAAACCCTACCTTGGGCGTCAGTATACTACCCTTCCTTGGCATAGACCCGCTGCCCTTTCTGCAAGGAATATCTGTTGCCATATATCTCCAGGTCTACCGCTCTTCGTCCTCTAGACATGAAGACCTCTACCTTACCCTTTGATTGCGTAAGTTCAATAAGGGCGCCTCTAAACCATACCTGAAATCTCATCTGGCGCCAGGTATCGGGCAGGCGCGGACTTATACTGAGCACCCCATCTTTTAATCTTACACCCCCGAAGCCGTGTACCACAATCTGCCATACTCCGCCGAGTGCTGCCGCATGTATGCCGAGTTCTGTGTTCCGGTAGATGTTGCCGAGGTCAGTGTTTACGGCAAGGTTGAAATACATTTGTGTTTTCTGAATGTTGCCGATTTCGAGTGCAATTGTGGCATAGCTGGCCATGCTCAGGGAAGACTTGTGTGTGGTCCGCTCCACATAGTAGGTGAAATTTGTCTTCTTTGCCTCAAGTGAAAAATCGTTCGAGAAGAGATATAGCAGGAGAAGCACATCTGCCTGCTTGACCAACTGCGTCTCTTTCGCCTTCGCCAGGGTTATCGCGTGTGGCCAGACCGGCATACCGTTCTCATCCCATTCGCTTATGGTGACATCCTTCCGGTCAAAGTAGCCGGCAAACTCCTCGACTAGGCCACTACCATCAGCAAGGAAAGCGATTTTCTCAGCCAGTTCCTTCCAGAATTCGATTTCTTGTTTCCGCAAAGCTGTCCTTGCCGCAATGGCTCTGAGCCTGCCTGGGTGTCTCTTTCGGAGGTAATCGTAGAGTTCAACCCCGCTCCTTAGTACCCACTTTGCCAGATAGTTTGTGTATGAGTTGTTGTCTACCGATTCCTGGAACTCGTTCGGGCCGATAACTTTTTTGATATCATAGTGCTTACTTCTCTTGTTGTAGGTTACCCGTGAGGCCCAGAACCGGGCAACCTCGAATACCATCTCAGCACCATATTGAAGCAGGAAGTCCTCATCCCCGGTAGCCTGATAGTAGGAAAGAACACCGTAGGTCACATCGCCAGCGATATGATGTTCTCTCCTGGAGTTGTATACCGGTATCACTGTTCCGTCAAAGTTGACCCAGCTCTGCGGTGTCTCGTCCCTACCGCTGGCGGCCGATTCCCATGGCCATAGTGCGCCTCGGTACCCCTGGGCGAGTGCTCCGTCCTTTGCCTGCTGCAAGCGGCGGTATCGGTAGCGGAGGAGGTCTCTGGCGATACCTGGCTGGGTATAGATGAAGAAGGGAAGCGTGTGTATTTCGGTGTCCCAGAAGATATGCCCCTTATACCACTCGCCGGATAGGGTCTTTGCCGCGATGCTTACATCAATGTCCTGCGGCGGTGCCGCGATGAGCAGGTGGTAGATATCGAACCTTAGCGCTCGCTGAGCCGCTGGGTTGCCCTCTATCCTGATATCGGAGCACTCCCAGCGGCGGCCCCAGGCCCCTGAGTGGCGTTTCAGCAGGTTTGAGACGCCATACCGCATTGCGGTCTGTATCCCGTTAATGCAGTCCGCCTCCGGGCCTTGCTTGAGCTCACGGGAGGTGTATATTGAGATGTACCTGTTGAACTGGTATCTCCTTCCCTTTTTGGCGTGGAAGGAGAGTTCTTCTGTCACGGATTCCTCGTCTGTGCAGCATCTGGTGGTTGCCCCATAGCCGGGTCTTGTCCCCTTCATCTCACCGGCGGTGGCTATCCCAATCTGTATTCCCAAATCAGGGGTTTTCGCTTCCAGATATAAAATACCGTTACCCAGGCTTGAGGTATGCATAACGGTGTAGTGTTTTATCGGCTCCCCTACGGACTGGACTTCATTTTTCGTCTTACCATCAATAGTATGTTTGACAGTGACCTCAGTATCAGCATCCAGGGATCGGAAAGAGAATGCCATCACGCCCAGGTGGATATCCTTCAGGCTGAAGAAGCGCAGGGACTCGTATTCATACCTTCTACCGGCATCGGCAAAAATAGTGTGCCTCTTTAGTACCGCTCTCTGCATATCCAGTACCCTCTGGTGCTCAACTACTTCCATACCTTCCGGGTGGAGTTTCCTGCCGTTTACCAGTATCTCCACGCTGACTGGATTGGGGACGTTAACAATCTCGTAGGATTGCCCGTCGCTCCGGTCATATACCCCCGCCAGATAGGTGCCTGCGTACCCTTTGCTATGGCCCTCCTCCAGGACGCCCCTTGAGCCGAGGTAGCCATTCCCGAGGGTAAATATCGTCTCGAAGAACCTTATCCTCTCTTCGTCGATATTCTCCTCGAAGATCGTCCATTCCTCTTCTGATGGCGTTCTTGGCAACACCGGTTCGCCTCCTTGTTTCATTGGCTGCTATTTATTGCCCAGTATCTCCCGGTAAACGCGCTCGTGACTATCTACCATACGGCGGACGGTAAACATTTTCTCTACTCTCTCCCGGCAGGCTCGAGGGCTGATCTCATTAATATGCTTGATGGCGTCGATAAACTCATCCATTGTTTCTATGACAAAGCCAGTGGTTCCGTGAGCAACGACCTCGGGTGCAGCGCCCCTTTTGAAGGTTACCACCGGTGTGCCGCATGCCATTGCCTCAACCATGGTGATGCCGAAGGGCTCGTCCCACTGGATTGGATAGAGATACCCCCTGGCGTGTGAAAACAGCCGCATCTTCTCTTCGCTCCAGTGACCAAGCTCACCGACGTACTCGATGTTGGCGCTGAGGTGGGATTTGATATACCGGTCAAAGTAGCTGCGCTCCGCTTCTTCGTGGACCTTACCGGCTAATATCAGTTTCTTGCCCAGCTTTTCGGCTGCCTCACACGCCAGGTGAGGCGCCTTTTCCTCATTGAACCTTCCCATGTAAAAGAAGAAGTCCTCTTTCTCTTCGGAGTATGGGTATCTGGGGAGGTCTATGCTGTTATAAATCGTGGCTGCGTAGTTCAAACCGGGTAGACAGTCCTGTTGAAAGTTGCTTATGGTGACAAAGTGAATCCCCGGGTAGCCTCTAAATAATCGGTAGAATCTGATATTCTCCTCGTCCACCGGGCTGTGGAGGGTATGGACGGTCGGTGTGTCGGTAAAGGCGGCGCAACCAAGGCCTTCCTTCCAGGTGTGGTCATGGACTATGTCGTAGTCGCCTTTGGTTAGCTCAAGGTATGACGCCAGCGTGTGGGTGAGGGCGATGTTCAGGAAATTCGATGGAGGGCTGTCCAGGTATGATTTCATCTCCCCGTCAAAGACGCTAAAGATATGCGCCTTCGAAGATGAGCTTGCTACCGTACATAGCGTAACCTGGTGTCCCTTGTCGGCGAGTCCATCCGCAACCAGGCTGACGATAACTTCAATGCCCCCGTATCCCTTCGGTGGTACCTTGAACCAGGGTGGTAAGACCATTGCAATCTTCATACCCGTATCCTCCCTAGAGTATTTGTCTACACCTGTACGTTGTCGGTAGTAATGACAATCTGTTGATGGATACTTTAAAACGAAGGGCTGTCTTTGTCAATGACATTGGTACTGCCAGTCCGGTCGGTGAGTACAGGTGATATGGCTGTTATTCTATGGCGGATGAGAAGCGGAGTCTCCTTTGTATTATAATTGCGGGGTAGTTATAATTAATTAGTAGCTAGTCTGATTAACTCGGTGGGGGTGTGATATGGAGAATATGTGCCAGAAGTATCTTAGGATGTTCGAGCCGAAAAGGATAATCGATAATCCTTCGAATAAGGAACTGATGGGGTGGGCATTTGAAAAGGGGGGGGTGATAACTGAGTTCGGGAACCTGGCGGTGGCCACCAATGTACGGAATAGGATTGCCAAGTTTACCGAGGTGGTGATGAGCGAACCCGCCCCGGAAGACGACCGGCTTATTCGTGAGGTTATGGAGTACCTGAAGACCAAAGAGATGATACAGCTTGACCGGGTAATGTGTCACAACCCCGAATTCAAAAGGAATTGTCGTGTCTATGTTACCGCTGATTATCCCCGTATACCGCTGATGTGGGGAAATACCCTGTTTCCCTCAGAGGGCGGTGAGCCTGACTTCGTTAGCATTACTGTTCCCGAGTGGCCGGAAAAGAGGACCCTTGTCTTTCCTGAGTCGGGTCTGACCATAATTCTGGGCAGTGACTATAAGGGTGAGAATAAGAAGGCGATGCTGCGCCAGGTGATGTACTGGGCGAAGAAGGGCGGTAATCTGGGGCTTCATGCCGCCAGCAAGATAATACAGGTATTCCGCGATGGAGAGCTCAAGGACT
>DAOWDD010000085.1 GCA_030639215.1 Dehalococcoidia bacterium | reverse complement strand
CACCACAGTCAGTGGGATGTCGAGCATATCCTGCTGGCACTGCTCCGGCAGGAGGCGGGTCTGGTCGGCGAGGTATTGACGGAGCTCGGGGGTAATCTTGAAGCAGCCAGGCAGCAGGTTGAAGCGGTGCTGGAGCAGTCTCCCCGGGTCGCCTATGAAACAGGTCAGATCTATGCGACACCGCGAGTCGCCCAACTGATAACCAAGGCCGGCGAGGAAACGGCCAGGCTCAAGGATGAGTTTATCGGTACCGAACACCTCTTTATTGCCATGACCACAGAGGAGAAGGGCGAGGCGGCGGGTATCCTGCACCAGCTGGGTATTGACCAGGAGAGGGTCTATGCCGCCCTCCAGAAGCTCCGCGGCAGTCACCGGGTCACCGATACCCGGGCCGAGAGTAAATACCGCTCCCTGGAAAAGTACAGCCGCGACCTGACCGAGCTTGCCCGCCAGGGGAAGCTCGACCCGGTCATCGGCCGCGAAGAGGAGATCAAGCGGATAATGCAGATACTCACCCGCCGCACCAAGAATAACCCGGTGATTATCGGTGATGCCGGGGTCGGTAAGACGGCCCTCGCTGAGGGACTGGCGGAAAAGATTGCCGCCGATGATGTTCCCGACTCTCTCAAAGGACGCAAGGTGGTGGCCCTCGATATGGGAGCCCTGGTCGCCGGCAGTAAGTTCCGCGGCGAATTCGAGGAGCGGCTCAAGGCGGTGATGGACGAGGTTCGTCAATCGCAGGGTGAGGTAATACTGTTCATTGATGAAATTCATACCGTGGTCGGCGCCGGAGCCGCCGAGGGAGCGATTGACGCCAGCAATATGCTCAAGCCGGCGCTGGCGCGCGGTGAGCTGCAGTGTATCGGCGCGACTACTCTCGATGATTACCGCAAGTTCATCGAGAAGGACAAGGCCCTGGAGCGGCGCCTGCAGCCGGTGTTCGTTGGCGAACCCAGCATTGAGGCGACCATCGAAATGCTGCGCGGGCTCCGTCCCCGCTATGAGGCACACCACAAGATTAAGATAAGCGACGGGGCTCTGGAGGCAGCCACCCGGCTGAGTCAGCGCTACATCTCTGGCCGCTTTCTACCCGACAAGGCAATTGACCTTATCGATGAGGCCGCCAGCAAGATACGTATCGATGCCGAGAGCGCCCCACCGGAGGTAAAATCACTGGAGCAGCACGTAAAACAGCTGACCGACGAAGAGGAGGCGGCCTCCCAGCGGCAGGACTACGAGCAGGCCGCTCAGCTTAAGGCAGAGAGGTTGCGGCAGGAAGACGAATACAACCGTGCCAAGAACGACTGGCTACAAAAGGAAAAGATTGACGAGGTGGTTGACGAAGAGGATATCGCCCAGCTCATCTCGAAATGGACCGGCATCCCGGTCTCCCAGATGCTGGAGGGTGAAGCGGAGAAGCTGCTCCATATGGAGGAGCGGATTCACGATAGGCTGGTCAACCAGGAAGAGGCGGTAAACGCCATCTCCGAGGCTATCCGCAGGAGCCGCGCCGGACTGAAGGACCCCAAGCGGCCCATCGGCAGCTTTATGTTCCTGGGCCCCACCGGCGTCGGCAAGACTGAACTGGCCCGCACTCTAGCCTGGTTCCTATTTGATGACGAAGGCGCTATGGTGCGCCTGGATATGTCGGAATACCAGGAGAAACACACCGTATCCCGCCTTATCGGAGCGCCACCGGGCTACGTCGGCTACGAAGAAGGCGGGCAGCTTACCGAAGCCATACGGCGGCGCCCCTACCGGGTAGTCCTGCTCGATGAAATAGAAAAGGCGCACCCGGAGGTATTCAACACACTCCTCCAGATTCTTGACGACGGACGGCTGACCGACGGTCACGGGCGGACGGTAGATTTTAAGAACAGCGTCATTATTATGACCAGTAACGCCGGCGCCGAGTCCATCAGACAGGAGGCGGACATCGGCTTCGGTATACCAAAAGGCGAAGGGGAAAGCGGGCAGCAGAGCTATCAGCGTATGAAGGGAAAGGTAATGGCGGCGGTAAAGAAGACCTTCCGCCCCGAATTCATCAACCGGATCGATGAGATTATCGTCTTCCATGAGCTAACCGAGGAGCAGCTCAGGAGCATCGTTGAGCTGCTGATCAAGGACCTGCAGCAGCGGCTCAGGGAACGCAGGCTGACGGTAGATCTGACTGAAGACGCCAAGTCCTGGCTGGTCAAGGAGGGCTACGACCCGGTCTACGGGGCGCGGTCGCTCAGGCGGGCCATCGAACGGTATGTAGAGAACCCGCTGTCGAGTAAGCTACTTGAGGGGGAGTTTAGCGAGGGTGATAAGATTACTGTTAGCTTAAGCGATGATAAGCTGACCTTCTCCACCGGGAGGGCGGCTAAAGCAAGCGCGCGGACAGGAAATGCTTAATGACGGTAGCAACTAGCGCAGAGGCAAGGAAGAGCTCGAACCGGAAGAAGTATATTGTCGGTGCCTGTTTTGTCGCCGGGATTGTCGTTGCCTGCATTCTTCTTGTCTATCACTGGGAATATGTACTCCGCTTTCAGAGGTATGGCTATTTAGGCCTTTTTCTTATGGCGCTGGTTAGCGGCTTCAGTATCCCGCTGCCGGTCCCGTATATGATATTCACCTTTACCCTCGGCGGCGTATTAGAGCCGGCACTGGTGGGATTAGCCACCGGGGCAGGGCTCGGCGTTGGGGGCACCCTTCTCTATCTGACCGGCCGCGGTGGGCGGCGCTTCCTCCCCCACTTTGACATCTCGGACCCGGCCGATGAGGCGTATTCTTCCCGATGGTCACGGTTCTTGAGGCGGATAAAGCTGCATCGGATTATGCATTTCGCCCACCGGAGGGGCACCCTGGCCGTGTTTATACTATCCGTGCTGCCCAACCCCTTTTTCACACCGATGGCAATCAGTATGGGGACAATGCGCTTCCGCCTGGTAAAATTCTTCTTTGCCTGCTGGGCGGGCCAGACGGTCAAGGCTATTGGCATTGCCTATTGCGGCTATCTCGGCCTGGGCTCTTTTCTGCGCTGGCTGGGCCTGCTTAATATGCCTGACATACCCGGCATATCTTGAAAATAGGCCGACAAGGAGTTATTCATGGAAAGGGTTGCCACCGACTGGGACAGGTACCACAAGCGCGTCCGGGTCAGCCAGAGGTTCCTCTGGACGGTGTGGCGGGCCTACGCCAGCCTGCTTAGTGGTTTTAACTTCAGTGAGCCGATTAAGATAATCGAGTTGGGCTGCGGTACCGGCTACCATACCCTGCAGATGACCAGGCTGTATCCGGTGGTCAAGGTAACCCTGGTCGATGCCAACGTCGGCGTCATCAGAGATACGCAGAGAAGGATGTCCTTCCTTGAATGCGAGAAGGAGTTCCTGCTTAAGGACCTGTTCAGCCTTGATTTAGAGGAAAGGTATGATGTCGTTCACTCCCAGGGGCTTCTCGAACACTACACCCCGCAAGAGCAGCGGCAGCTGATTCGCCTGCACCGCGACCTGCTTGCCCCGGGCGGGATTGCGATAATCCTGGTGCCCACCCCAAGTCTAACCTACCGGTTCTGGAGAGGGCTCTTGGAGAGGCTACACCTGTG
>DAOWDD010000099.1 GCA_030639215.1 Dehalococcoidia bacterium | reverse complement strand
TATTGAGGAAATTATCAGGCTCGTCATCAGCGGTAAAAGCATTCTTGACCGTAAGCAAAGTGGCACACGTATCATTCTAAAAGCTGCCCCCTTTGTGCCCAAGGCAGGCACACCCCTGCAGTGGCTGCCGATGGCGCCGCTGGCTACCGTGAACCATCGTCTGTCTCTCGTCAAGAACAGCCTGCAGCCGAAGGGCATCAAGGTCAAGAGTGAAAGCCCGGCCTGGAGCGAGGTTCAGGCGGTCTTCGCTCGCGGTGGTGCCGATGTCGCCGGGGCGCTGGCCGCTCTGGAGGAGGTATCGCTGTCCGGTTGGCGTAAGGCGGTAGCAAAGTGCCAGCTGGATGTTGATTTCTACGCTCACCAGAGGTGGCCTACCGGTCAGAGACTGCCCTGGGCGATAATTGACTCCGGCACCAAAAAGGGCTACCTGGAGCTTGAGCTAAATAGGGCGCTCTCAGGGTGATTTCCTGGCTCAACAACGCAGCGGCAGAAAAGTCAGTACATAAAAACACTTTTTCAGGTCTTCCGTATGAAAGCTATGGAGCGAGAACGAAACCCGGGAAAGGACGAGGGGTCTCTTTATATCCCCTTGGCCCACTTGATGGCGTTGAGGAAAATGGGGAAGCCATCCCCGTACTTCCTGGCTCCCTCTCTGGTCCAGCGCGGGTGCTGGGTACCGCGAATATGGCGCTCGGGGTGCGGCATCAGGGCAAAGATACGCCCTGACGCGTCACAGATGCCGGCGATATGCCCATCGGAACCACTGGGGTCGCCGGGGTAGCCGGGGTTGCTGTTTCCGTATTCGTCGCTGTAGGTAAGGACTATGCTCAAATCCGGCAGTGCATTACCGCTGGTGACAACCTTCCCCTCCCCGTTAGCCACCGGCAGGTACATACGATCAATGCCTTCGGTGAACAGACAGGGGCTGTTCTCATTTACCTTGAGGTACACCCAGCGGCACTCAAACCTGCCGGAGTCGTTAGTGCTCAGGGTTATCGCCTGCCCTCCACCGTCTCCCCCGGGTAGAAAACCGGCCTTCACCAGAACCTGAAAGCCGTTACAGATACCGAGTATCAGCCCTCCCCTATCAATGAAACCGCGGATATCCTCACCCAGCTTTAGTTTAAGCTCATTGGCGAGCACCTTGCCGGCGCTGATATCGTCACCGTAGGTAAAGCCGCCGGGGATAACAAATATCTGGTAGTCGGAAAGCGGCACGTCACGGCAGATTAGCTGATTGATATGGGCCGAGGTCACGTCAGCCCCAGCCTGTTGGAAGGCGAAGGCTGTTTCAGCATCGCAGTTGGTTCCCGGGGCACGCAGTATCAACGTTCTTACCTTAGCCATTTACTTCTACCACCTGATCGGTTTTTGCCAGGCCTCCTTGAGTTCGCTGATTGCCTTAAGTAGAATCCGGTTACCATCCAGGCCGTATATCTCCAAGACCTCGGAGTCGGTAACCTGACCGATGGCGGCCAGGCTGATGCCCTCCTTCATAATCTCGACAAACTTCTCTTCATCCTCGGGTGCCACTTCAACCAGGAACCGGCTGTTTGATTCCGAGAATAGGATGAAATCGTTCCGGTCTACCGGCTCACCCAGCGGCACTGGCTTCAGGTGGACTAATGCCCCCAGTCCTCCAGCAAACGCCATCTCGGCGACGGCTACCCCGATACCACCTTCGCTGCAGTCGTGGCAGGCCCTGACCAGTCCTTTGGCGGTGGCCCTGGCGAGCCGCTCCATCAGCCATTTCGCCTGATGCGGCCTCACCCGGGGCACGCTATTTCCGGTAAGGTTATAAGTCCTCAAGTATTCCGAGCCGCCCAGCTCGTTCCAGGTGGCGCCGACAACGTAAATCAGGTTGCCGGCCTTTTTAAAGTCCATTGATACGGCCCGATTGACATCGTCCATAACGCCGATTGCCGAGATGAGCAGGGTGTGGGGGATAGAGATGACCTTGCCCTCATCTTTAAACTCGTTATAGAGGCTGTCCTTACCGGAGATAAAAGGGGTCTCGTAGATGATAGCCATATCGTAGCAGGCCTGGGCTGCCCTGACCAGGGCGCCAAGGATATCCGGTTGCTGGACATTACTCCAGCAGAAGTTGTCCAGCAGGGCCACCCGGGACAGGTTACCCCCCACGGCGATAACCTGCCGTAAGGCTTCGTCAATGGCTGAGGCCGCCATCCAGTAGGGGTCTATCTCTCCGTACCTCGGGTTTATCCCGCAGGAGACGATGGCGCCCTTTTCCGAGTCCAGTATCGGCCGGATAATCGCTGCATCACCCGGGCCATCGTTGTCCTTGCCCACCAGGGGTTTGAGGACGCTGGCCCCCTGTACCTCGTGGTCATACTGGCGAATTACCCATTCCTTGCTGCAGACATTCCATGCACCGAGAATCTCAAACAGTGCTTCACCCAGGTCCTGGGGACAGCTAAAATCGGGCTCAGTATGTGGTGGCTGCTGCCAGTCCGCTTCCCGCTCAACCTGGGGGATGCCCTGGTGGAGGAATTCCATATCAAGGTCGCATACCAAGTTCCCCTGATAGAAGAGCTGGAGCTTATGGTCGCCGGTAAACTCACCGATAATTACCGCCTCGACATCTTCACTGGCGAAGAGTCCCAGGAGCTCTTCGATACACTCCGGCGGCACCGCCAGTAACATCCGCTCCTGGGACTCTGATATCCAGATTTCGGAGTAAGAGAGCCCGGCATACTTCAAGGGTACCTTGTCCAGGTAGACCCCTACCCCGGTGTCGGCTCCCATCTCACCCACTGCCGAGGAAAGCCCGCCGCCCCCGCAGTCGGTGATCCTGGAGTACAGCTGCCGGTCTCTGGCTTGAAGCAGGATGTCGATAACCTTTTTCTCTACGATAGGGTTGCCAATCTGGACGGCACTTAAGGAGGTGGCGCTGGATTCCTGGGTGAGCTGCTCCGAGGCAAAGGTCACCCCGTGTACGCCGTCACGCCCGGTCCTGCCGCCCACCACGACTACCAGGTCACCGGGCTGCTGCTGGCCTCTCTGGGAGTGCTCTAGGGGCATCAGTCCCAGCGTGCCGCAGAATACCAGGGGGTTGGCAATATAGCGTTTATCAAAAAGCACTGCACCATTAAGAGTGGGTATCCCCAGGCGGTTGCCGTAGTCGGCCACACCGGCACGGACACCCTTGAAGATGCGCCGGGGGTGAAGGACGCCCTGGGGCAG
>DAOWDD010000092.1 GCA_030639215.1 Dehalococcoidia bacterium | reverse complement strand
TACGATGTTTTTAGCCAGGAGCGTAGCCAGGCAGGCAAATACCATCACAAGGTAGAAGTAGCTGGCTTTGGATTTTAACACGAAACCTGCTATCTCAGGTCTGGGCACACTTAAGCCATCAGCCCCACCGGTGATGCTGCGGAGTTGGATGATGGTCCAGATGATGATAAAATGTGCGGCTATGGTCGCCATAATGAGGTAGAAGCCCTTGATCTTTAAGGATGGGAGGCCGAAGATCAAACCTGCTATTCCCGCGGCCAGGGCACCACAGGGGAGGGCCGCCCAGAATGGCCACCCAAGCTTGGCGCACAAAATAGCCGAGGTATAACCACCGACTGCCATAAAACCCGCATGCCCTATGGAGATTTGGCCACAGTATCCGGTTAGAATATTGAGCCCGAGAACACTGATAACGGCAATACCCATCATGGTCATTACAGTCAGTATCCTGTCACTGAAAAACAGCGGGCAGGTGAAAAGAAGGATGAGCAAGGCAAACAGCATTCCCCAGTGCAGCCTTGTGCGGAAGATAGCCATATCCTGCGCGTAGTTTTCTTGAAAAGTTCCAGTGCGTAAACCCATTTATTAAATCCTCTTTATCCCGACCAGACCAAAGAGCCCGTACGGCCTGAAGACCAGCACGATGATCATAACAAGAAATGGGAATACCTGAGCCAGTCCCCCACCAGGCAGGAGTGGGTCCAGGTACCCGGCAGCGACGTTTTCCAGCATTCCCAGTATTATTCCGGCTACAATGGCCCCGCCGATAGAGTTCACTCCACCCAGCAGCACTACCGCAAATGCCTTGAGGCCGATATGAGCGAGATCCATATTCGCGCCAGATACTCCCCCCAGAAGAATGCCGCCGATCACACCAACGACACAGGCAATGACCCATGAGACAGCATAGACGGTTGTTGCCCTGATACCAAGGCTCTGCACTACCTGCAGATCTTCGGCAGTGGCCCTCATTGCCAGCCCGATCTTAGTATAGCGAAAGAGGAGCATGAGTATCGCCACACAAATAATAGACACGATAAGTCCAATCAAAGACTCCGAGGGTATGGATATCTCGCCTACCTTCAGGGTTATCGTCGGCAGTAATCCATGGTAAGCCTTATATTCGGCACCCCAGAGAAGGGTTGCCAGCCCTCCCAATATCGTGGCGAGGGCTATGGTCGCCATGATTACAGCGAGTACTGGCTCACCCAGCAGAGGGCGCAGGATAAGACGTTCTATTAACAGGCCCATTATTATCGCCGTGGCTATCGCCATTCCGAGGGCGGCCCATATCGGTAGGCCGAACGGCACCAAAAAGGTGTAGCCCAGGTACCCACCAATCATTACAAATTCTCCCTGAGCAATGTTAAACACCTCAGAACATTTAAGAATGATCACAAAGCCGATTGCGATCAGGGCATAGACCATGCCTTGGGCAAAGCCCGTTACTACTAATTGTAGAAAGAAGGCCATCAGGTATCCCCTTCAACAGACTTGATGTTAATTGTGGTCTTTATTGTTCCCATCTGCCCGTCACGGTATCCGATCTGGGCTTCTATCGGAACCTCGTTCCTATCACTATAGATCGCATCGATAAGCTCGCTGTAACGCTCTTCTAAAAATGTCCTTCTCAGCTTCCTGGTTCTGGTTAACTCAGCTTCATCTGGGTCAAATTCCTTGTGCAGATTGACATATTTCTTTATCCTAGAGCTCGGGGGCAAAGCGCTGTTTATTCTGTCGATATCTTGCTTCACCAGCCCGTAAACCTCCGGCTTCTGGGAAAGGTCTATGAAGGTAGTATAAGCCACTCCCCTTTGTCCGGCCCACCTGCTGACATTATCATAGTTAATGATTATGATTGCCGAGACGTAGTCTCTATCCGCGCCCGCCAGAACCCAGACGTCCCTGATATAGGGACTGAACCTCAGCCGGCTCTCAATAAATTGGGGGGCCAGTTTATCGCCGTTGGCCAGCTCGACAAGATCCTTTTCCCTATCCACAAATACAATGTGTCCATCCTCCCTGATGAAACCGCTGTCTCCACTATAAAACCAACCGTCTTTCAGCACCTTGGCAGTCTTATCCGGGTCCTTGTAGTAACCAACAAAAATACCAGGCTGCCGATAAATAATCTCACCATTATCGGTTATTCTTACCTCTGTTCCCTTGTGAACGGGGCCTACAGTCTCTAAACTGATGTCATCATTCCTGGCGCCGGTTAGAGCTCCACCCTCGGTTGACCCATACAGGCTTTTGAGAGGAAGATTTAGGGCATGGTAGAACCTGAAGGCATCCGGGCTGAGCATAGCCCCGGTGGTATAGCAGATTCTGGCATTTGATAGACCAAGGCTGCCTTTGATGGATCTAAACAGGGCGATATCAGCCAGAGAATAGAGTATTTTCCGGAACAGGCCTGGCTCTTGCTTTCTATGCTTTATATCGGCCATCTTATAGCCGATCGGCATTAACAGACGGAAGGCAAACCTCTTGACGGCATCGGAGCCAAGAATCCGTGCCTGCACCATAGCTGCCTGACTCTCCCACAGCCGAGCCCCGTAGATTACAATGCTTGGTCCTGTTTCCCTGGTATCCCGCTGTTGTGTTTCCGGCTCTTCAGCGAAGTTCAGGATACTGGCCGACAGCAGGTGGCAACCAATCCCAAACCATTGCTCAGTCATCCAGGCCGGCGGCAGGTAGGGGACAACATTATCATTCTCATACCACGGGTCGAGATGCAAGTGACAGTCAGCCCCGGCCCTCATCGTCCTATAGGTGTGGACGGCTCCCTTGGGTGTAGCCCCGGTGGTTCCCGAGGTGTAAACGAGGGCGCAGACATCATCAGCTTTGCCGGTTTCCACATTCTGCTCAAAGAGTCCGGGGTGTTCCCCTTCATATTTTTCCCCTTGTTGTAGAACCTGGCTGTATCCCATCAAAATAGGGTCATCATAGTGGGCCAGGCCCTTATAGCTCCAGTAAATAATCTTTTTGAGCAAGGGGAGCTCATCCTTGATTTGGAGAAACTTATCAGCCTGCTCCTGATCTTCAACGATAGCAAATCTCGCCTCGGAATTTTCGGCAATGTATTTTATCTCCGATGGAATTAAACCTGAATACAATCCCACTGAAGCTCCATGGTTAGCCTGGGCAGCCAGCTCAGAATAATACCATTGTGGGGCATTATCCCCAATAATAAGCACCTTATCTCCAGGTTCAAAGCCGAGGGATAGTAAACCAAGCGCCTGGTATTTGACATTGAGATAGTAGTCCTTCCAAGTGGAAGGCAGCCAGATACCATAGTGCTTATAGCGCATGGCTCTATGGTTATCGCCATATTTTTCATAGTTATATTTGAGT
>DAOWDD010000171.1 GCA_030639215.1 Dehalococcoidia bacterium | reverse complement strand
GGTCACCCCGTGTACGCCGTCACGCCCGGTCCTGCCGCCGACCACGACCACCAAATCACCGGGATGCTGCTGGCCTCTCTGGGAGTGCTCTCGGGGCATTAGTCCCAGCGTGCCGCAGAATACCAGGGGGTTGGCAATATAGCGTTCATCAAAAAGCACCGTACCATTAAGAGTGGGTATCCCCAGGCGGTTGCCGTAGTCGGCCACACCGGCACGGACACCCTTGAAGATGCGCCGGGGGTGAAGGACGCCCTGGGGCAGCTTTTCGTATTGGAAATCGGGAGGGGCGAAGCAGAAGACGTCCGTGTTCAATATCGGCCTGGCGCCCAGTCCGGTGCCGAGCGGGTCACGGACTACCCCGCCGATGCCGGTAGCGGCGCCTCCGTATGGTTCGATTGCCGACGGGTGATTATGGGTCTCTACCTTGAAGCACAGCGCCCAGCGGCCGTCGAAATCAATCACTCCGGCATTATCGGTGAAAACGGAGAGGCACCACGGTTTCCCTAGCTCCCTGGTCGCCTTCATAATGGTATTCTTAATCAGGTTATCTATGGTCTCCTCACCCAGCCTTATTCTGGCCTTGAATGTCTTATGGACGCAGTGCTCGGACCAGGTCTGGGCCAGGGTCTCTAGTTCGGCATCGGTGGGGTTGCGCCCCTGCTTGAGGAAGTAGCCAGTGATTGCCCTGAGCTCATCATCATTAAAGTTGAACTGCTGTCCTTCCTGACTTAAGTCTACCTCTTTCAGGGCAAATTGGTAGCGGGGGTTTTCCGGAAACCCTACCGGCTCCTCGCTGACTATATGCTGGATAATCGGGTTTACCAGCAGCTTGCTGCTGATAGCCTCTAGCTGTGAACTGTCCAGCCGCCCGTCAATTTGGTATCGTCGGGCGGTCTTAATTGCCCTGACCCCGGTTACCCCCAGGTCATTGAGTGCCTTGCAGATGGTAGCCTCAATAGGGTCGGTAACCCCGGCGTTGTAGGCAACCTCGATGCTGTGCTGATTAGGGCCGGCCTCACCCTCAAGGTGGGGGTACTCTCCATACCAGTATTCCTGAGTCACCGGGTCAGCGAGCAGACGGGAGCAGATGAGCTCCAGCTTGTCTTGAGCTAGCTCGGCATCCAGCCAGTATATATCGACTACGCGGACGTAGGAGACCGAGGTTATGCCCAGGTCATGGATGTCCTTGACCAGCCCGAGCCCTCTGGCATCGGGTAGGTGTTTTTTCAAACGGACCTCGACTCTATGCATTAGCTCGTCCTGTTATGACAGTCGGGAAATATTAAAGGGGCAACTGCCCCTCTATATAGCCGGAAGAGTATCTCCCTTGAATGAGATGAAAGACATACTATCAGTTCAGTAGCTCGGTTACTATCTCGTTTATCTCTCGCCCGTCCGCTTTTCCTTTAAGCTGGGCCATAATCCTGGACATTACCTTGCCCTTGTCGCGGGGCCCCTGCGCGCCCACTTCCTCGATAACCTGACGGGCCTCAATGATAACCTCTTCCCGGGATAGTTGTCGGGGTAAATACTCCTTGAGGACAGCCATCTCCGCCTCTTCCTGGGCCACCAGGTCCTGGCGGTCTCCCTGCTTGAAGGCTTCAATACTCTCGTTGCGCTGCTTGACCTCCCTGGCGACAATGCCCATGATATCAGGATTGTCCAGGCTG
>DAOWDD010000012.1 GCA_030639215.1 Dehalococcoidia bacterium | reverse complement strand
AGTATCTTCGGTAAAAAGGGCCAGGAGAAGCTTAAGAGAGCGAAGGTCTTTGTTGCCGGCGCCGGAGGCCTTGGTTCTTCGGCGTTAGCGTATCTTACCGCAGCCGGGATTGGCAGGCTTAAAGTGGTTGACAATGATGTCGTTGAACTGTCCAATCTGAACCGACAGGTATTGCACTGGGATAGTGACATCGGCAGGGAAAAGGTAGCCTCGGCGAAAGAAAAGCTGGGGAAGATGAATGCTAATGTTGAGCTAGAGGTTATCTCAGAGACGATAGATAAAGACACTGTCGAAGAGCTCGTTGCTGATTCCGATATGATTGTCGATGCGATAGACAACTTTGCCGCCCGGTATGTGTTGAACAAGGCGGCGTTGGCTAGAAAAATCCCCTTCTTTCATGGTGCCGTCCAGGGGTTCTACGGGCAGGTGACCACGATAGTTCCCGGCCGGACAGCCTGCTTAAGGTGCATCTTCCCCGAGGCCCCTCCGCCAACCGCCCCTCCCGTGGTTGGGGTAACCCCCGGTGTTATCGGTTGCCTTCAGGCAGGTGAGGTGATAAAATATATCCTTGGAATTGGCGAGCTTCTGGAGAACCGGCTCTTGATATGGGACGGGTTCAGAGTAGAGATGGACGAAGTCCCGCTGGAAAAGAACCCGGAGTGTGAAGACTGCGGCAGAGGAGCTAGACTATGAAGGTAAGGGTGAAGTTCTTTGCTACCTTGAAGGAGGTATTCGGTGGTGGGGAAAGGGAGGTTGAGCTGGGGGAGGGGGCTAACATAAAGGACCTCCTAGATACTTTGTGTGATTCGCCCCAGTGTCGTCAGAAGGTATTTGATGATTCAGGTAAGCCCAAAACGCGTATTCAGATAATGAAGAACCGCCTGCCCATTCAGTCTTTTGACGGGATTAATACCAGACTTGAGGAAGGGGATGTCGTCTCGATTATCCCACCCATGTTTGCTGGTTGATTAGCTGGAAGTTTGGGTTCTCAACACTACAGGTGCAATTGAGGGTCTGAATTAGTCCTTTATAAGTGCAACAATTAGCGGGCAGTTGTAAACAAAGAGATTCAAGAGAGGATGGCTGATGTTAAAAGGTGGGTACTGGGGGAAGATTCTGTGGGTGGACTTATCCAGTGAAAAAATAAGCGAGGGGACATTTGACGAAGGCTTCGCCAGGAAGTATCTGGGAGGGGTTGGTCTGGCAACGAGGATAATCTCAGAGACCGTGACCAAGAATACCAACCCGCTCGGACCGGGCAATGTGCTTGTCTTTGCTACCGGGCCATACCAGGCGGCGAATATCGCCAGCGCGGGGAGGTGCGCCGTTGCGGCGAAGTCCCCACTCACTGGTTACTGGGGGGAGGCTAATGCCGGGGGGCATATCGGCCCTGAACTAAAACGGGCCGGCTTCGACGCCGTGGTGATTACGGGAAGATCGACCAAGGCAGTCTACCTGTGGATTAATGACGGCAAGGCCGAAATCAGAGACGCCAGTGCCCTCTGGGGACTGGATGCCGTTAAGGCGACGGCGGCGTTGAAAGAGGCGGTCGGTGATGCCAAGGCTGCGGTGAGCTGTATTGGCCCCGGCGGGGAGAACTTGGTGCGATACGCCTGTATCGCCAATGATAACCATGGCTATTTTGGCCGTGGTGGAATGGGTGCCGTGATGGGGTCGAAGAATTTGAAGGCACTGGTTACCAGGGGAACGCTTAAGCCACCCGTCGCTGATGCCGACAAGCTTAAGGAGGTCTATAAGGCTATTCTGACTAGGGCCAAGGAAGCGCCCTTCACGGCAGTAAATGCCGAGCATGGTCAGGCTGCGGCGGTTGTTTCCAGGGAAGAAAACGGGCTTCTGCCGATGAAGAACTGGGCCCAGGACAACTGGGTTGACGGGGCGGCTAAGATAGGTACTCCGCGGTTTACTGAGGAGCTCCAGATTAAGAAGTGGGCCTGCCCCGCCTGTATCATGGGGTGCCATAGAAAGATTACCAATCCGAAGTACATCACTGAGACGGGTGGTCCGGAGTATGAGACGCTGGGTATGATTGGCTCAAACCTCTTGGTGGATGACCTGGCTGCGGTGGTCAAGGCCAATGACCTTTGTAATATCTATACAATAGATACTATCGAGCTCGGTGGAGTGCTGGCCTGGGCGTTTGAGTGCTATGAAAAAGGCTTGATAACCAAGGAAGATACCGACGGCGTGGCGCTGGAGTGGGGTAGTGGAGAAGCTCTGGTCAAAATGACGGAGAAGGTAGCCAGGAGAGAGGGTATCGGCGACCTGCTGGCTGAGGGCCTCAGGGCCTGCGTTGACCGGATACCGGAGTCCAAGCCCTTCGCTGTCGAGTCAATGGGGCAGGCTGCAGGGGCGCACGACCCGAGGGCTTTCTTCGGTCAGACGATAACCACCATTGCCTCAACAAGAGGCTCCTGTCACCTGCACGGGTTTGCCGAAGCAATGGAGTTGGGTGCTCTTCTGCCTGAGATAGGTATTACCGAAGCAATCGATAGGTTTGATGCGACCAAGAAGGGCTATGCCGGCGCTATCTATCAGGATGTTACCCAGTTCTGGAATAGCCTCACCTGGTGCCTGTTCTATTTCTTCTCCGGAGTGTCATTGGGTGACGAGGTTGACATACTGAACGCTATAACCGGCTGGGACGTAACCCCGGCAGAGGCGCAGAAGATAGGTGAGCGTATCGTATGTATGCAGCAGGTGTTTAACCTGAATATGGGAATGGTGCCGGAGAAGGAGAATGTGATGCCGGAGCGCTTGACCATACCTCACAAAGAGGGTGGCGCTGCCGGTCAGGTACCGCCGTGGCAGGCGATTCTAAAAGAGTACTGGGAGACGAAAGACTGGGCCAACGGCATCCCAAGCAAGGCGAAATTGGTAGAGCTGGGCCTGGGTAGCCTGGAGGCTAAGAAGGCTCTCTGTGTGGTAGCCCGGGACTACAAGGACTAGAGAGGCTGTTCTAACCGCCCTGAAAGGTTGCTTGGAGAGCAGGCTATCAAGGATTTGCCTGATAAGAGAACAAGAGTTAAATTCGGGAGAATTTAAGGGGGAGTCGCCATAGGTAGGCCACTGTTTCTATGACGGGGCCGACATTGGGGGGCTTCCCCCTTCCTTTACTACAACGTATTCTGCCGGGTTATCCTGTAGGATAATCTATCAATTCGTGCTAAAATATGGGACAGTTCAGTTTTGGGACAGGAGGGCAGGGAAGGAATGTCAGGTGATAGTGGGATAGAGAGGCTAATACGCCCCGGCTTGGTCGCTTTTGATGGCTATAGCGCCCGAAAGGCACTGGAAAACCTGGAAGGGGAGCTTGAGGTTCCCTTGGAAAGCGTCATTAAGCTGGATGCTAATGAGAACCCCTATGGCTGTTCGCCGCGGGTAAACCAGGCCCTAGTCTCCTGTCGTGAGGTGAATACCTATGCCGATGCCGGACAGCAGGAACTCAGCAGGTTGATTGAGGGATATACCGGAATCGACGCCGAGCAAATCGTATCCGGTAATGGTAGCTGTGAGTTAATCGATCTTCTTTTTCGCCTCTTTGTTGAGCCGGGAGACGAGGTGATAGTCACTGTCCCTGCCTTTATTATGTATCGTTTCAGCGCCGGAATTTGCAGCGGCAGGCTCGTCGAGGCGCCCAGAGACAAGGGCTTTGGCATTAACGTTGAGGCGATAAAGGCAGCAATAAGCAAAAGGACCAAGATGATACTTATCGATAATCCTAATAACCCTACCGGAAACCTGACTGCTCAGAAGGATATCCTTGAGATAGCTGCTGCCGGGCTGCCGGTACTGGTGGATGAAGCCTATTTTGAGTTTAGCGGAGAAACCGTGGCGCCATTGATGGATCAGTATCAGAACTTGATGGTGCTGCGAACATTCAGTAAGTGGGCCGGACTTGCCGGTCTCAGGATTGGGTACGGCCTTTTCCCGCCTGTAGTTGCTGGTTACCTGATGAAGATTAAGCTCCCGTATAATGTGAATGTAGCGGCAATAGTCGCCGTTCGTGAGTCGCTGAAGGACCTGGACTACTTGATGGGTAATGTGAGGGCAATAATTGCCGAGAGAGAGAGGCTCTTTAGTGAACTGAAAAAGTTGAAGTTCTTGAAGCCCTTTCCTTCACGAGCCAACTTTATTCTCTGCTCGGTCCTGGGCGGTCTGGCCGGTGAGCTTTGTCAGAAGCTGCAGAAGGGGGGCATCCAGGTCCGTTACTTCAGTACACCGGTACTGCAGAATTATATCCGCATCAGCGTTGGTAAACCGGAGCATACCGATATCCTGATCAGGGCACTCCGGAAAATAGGGGAGGAGATAAATGGCTAACCGGGATTCTGCTGTCAAAAGGGAGACCAAGGAGACCAACATCAACCTGTCGCTTAATATTGATGGTAGCGGCAAATGGGATATGAATAGCGGCATCAGGATGTTTGACCACCTGCTGGCCCAGTTATCTCAGCATGGCCTATTTGACATAAAGCTTTCAGCTACCGGCATTGACCAGCATCACGTAGTGGAGGATGTCGCCATTACCTTAGGTAAGGCCTTTGCTCAGGCGCTGGGTGAGAAACGGGGCGTTGTCAGGATGGCTGATGCCGCTGTGCCGATGGATGATGCCCTGGCAGTGGTGGTTGTGGACCTGAGTGGTCGGGGATATACGGTACTGGACCTGCCCTTTAGCGATAATGATATGTTCGGTTTTCCCACCGACCTGGTCCGCCACTTTCTGGAGACCTTCGCTGCTGAAGCCAGAGTCAATCTCCACGCCAGGTTTCTCTATGGTGTCAACGACCACCATAAGGCGGAAGCCCTGTTCAAAGCCCTGGGCAGGGCTCTGGATAAGGCTACCAGAATTGATGAGCGAATCAGGGGTGAATTACCCAGCACCAAGGAGTTTCTCGAGGATTAGGCGGGTTCTCTGTCAGAAGTAGACCTGGGGTTAGTCATAACAGGAAACGTAAGACTGAAATTCTATCCCAGATTCTTACCCGTCAACCTTTCGTAGGCGTGTCGGTATCTCCTGGTAGTAGCTTCGATAACCTCCGGCGGCAATATAGGAGCTGGCGGCTCTTTATTCCACCCTGACCCGGCGAGCCAGTCCCGTACCGGCTGTTTATCATAGCTTGGTTGGGACTGCCCCACCTTGTAGAGCCTGGCATCCCAGAACCGGCTTGAGTCTGGGGTCAGCAGTTCATCAATGAGAATGAGACTGTCACCATCCAACCCGAATTCCATTTTGGTGTCGGCGATGATAATGTCTCTGGCATACTCCCTTGCGTAGCTGTAGATGGCCAGGCTTTTTTCTTTGAGCTCACGGGCCATTGTTCCCCCCACCATTTCTTTTAGCTCGTCCGTACTGAGCGGCTGGTCGTGTCCCGTCTCTGCCTTGGTTGTCGGTGTGAATAGTAGCTCGGGTAGCTCCTGGCTTTCTTTCAGTCCTTCCGGTAGTGGTTCGCCGTTAACTGTGCCCTGCTTTTGATACTCTGCCCAGGCCGACCCCGAGAGGTAGCCGCGAACAACGCATTCAACAGGAATGAGCTTCACTTTCTTAACAATCATAGACCTTTCCTCAAGGTAAGAGGGGTAGGCAAAGCGGCCTGCTGCTGGCAGGTAGTTATCCAGACAACGGGCATCATCGACTACTTCTATCAGGTGGTTGGCTATTATGCTTTCCGTCCTCTGGAACCAGAAGGCGGAAAGTCTGTTGAGCACCGCCCCTTTATCGGGGATGCCGCAGGGTAGTACCACGTCAAAGGCGGAGATGCGGTCAGTGGTCACGATTAGCAGCTGGTTGCCCAGGTCATAGGTGTCCCGCACCTTTCCTCGGGAAAAGGGTGGTAGGGGTAGGTTGCTCTCCAGTAAGACTGGTGGAGTGCTCATATTGACCTCGGCGCCAGGCCCCTGTCCTCAGTGGTAGCCGTCTTCTCTTTCCACTGTGTTGCGGTCAAGCCAACTCGCTTGAAGATGTCGTCAATGTAACGCAAATAGTATTGCTCGTTGAAAAGCGGCTCGAGCTCTTCCGGCGGCAGGATAGCGGTAACCTCGGTATCAGCCTTAAGCAGCTTCAGAAAGTCCCTGTTCTTCTCCCATGCCTTCATAGCGTTTCGCTGCACCATCTCATAGGCCTTTTGGCGAGATAGCCCCTTATCAATAAGGGTCAGCATTACCCGCTGTGAGAAGACCAGGCCCTTGGTAAGGTCAATATTTCGTTTCATCCTCTGGGGATAGACCTGCAGCCCTCTCATTACCGATGCAAAAAGACTGAGGCAGTAGTCCAGGACGAGACAGGAGTCAGGCAGGATGATGCGCTCTGTTGAGGAGTGGCTGATATCTCGTTCATGCCATAGTGCGATGTTCTCCATTGAGGTCAGGGCGTAGCCCCTTAGCAGTCGAGCCAGGCCGCAGATTCGCTCGCAAAGCTCGGGGTTGCGCTTGTGTGGCATAGCTGAAGAGCCGGTCTGACTGGCCCCGAAGGGTTCCTCTACTTCCCGGACCTCGGTCCGCTGCAGTGCCCTGATCTCGGTGGCGAATTTCTCCAGCGAGCTGGCGATTATTGCCAGGGTAGTGGTGAACTGAGCGTGACGGTCACGCTGTATAATCTGATTTGACACCGGGGCGGGGGAAAGTCCTAGTCTGGCACAGGCCTTCTCTTCAAGTTCGGGGAGCAGGGTGGCGTAGGTACCGACGGCCCCCGAGATTTTACCGACGGGGATGGTGCTCTTGGCGGCGGCGAGCCTCTGGCGGTTGCGCTTCATTTCCTCAGTCCACAGGGCCAGCTTCAGACCGAAGGAGAGCGGTTCGGCATGGATGCCGTGGGTACGGCCAATCATAGCCGTATATTTATGCTTTATCGCCTGGTGCGCCAGTACTGAAATAAGTTCTTTGATGTCTTGGTTCAGTATCTCTATCGCCTCGATAAGCTGCAGGCTGAGTGCGGTATCGATTACATCCGAAGAGGTAAGACCGAGATGGATGAAGCGTGATTCGTTACCCAGGCTTGTGGCTACGGAGCCAAGAAAGGCGGTGACATCGTGGTGAGTTTCTTTGAGAATTTCCTCCATACGTTTGAGATTGACACGGGCCAGCTTTATCTTGGGTACCGCCTCTCTGGGGATGACACCCAGTTCTGCCCAGGCTTCGCAGACGGCAATCTCTACCTCAAGCCATTTATTGAACTTGTTCTCGTCTGACCAGACGCTTTTCATTTGTGGTCGGGAATATCGTTCAATCATTTGTTATCTCCCTGTAAGTCGCTTCTATATTTCTCGTAGGAGTTCCTTATCTCATCGTGCTTTAGGCCTAGGATTTCGGCTGCCAGATAAGCGGCGTTCTTAGCCCCGGTGGCGCCTATCGCCATGCAGGCCACCGGTATTCCGGCTGGCATCTGGACGATGGAATAGAGGGCATCAACCCCCTCTAGTTCACTGCTGGCCAGTGGTACACCGATGACCGGTATAGTAGTCCAGCTGGCCAGGACTCCGGGGAGGTGGGCGGCACCACCGGCAGCGGCGATGATAGCCTCAATCCCCCGGCTTCTGGCATCCAGTCCGAACTTACGGACCTTTTCCGGGTTGCGATGGGCTGACATTACGGTTAGCTCATAGTCAATACCCAGTTTACTGAGCACATCCAGCGCCGATCGCATCGATTCGGTATCCGATTTACTGCCCATAACTACAGCTACTAACGGCATATTTTTAACCTCACCTCCTCAAGTCCCCCGCCTCTTTCAAAGGAGACGGGGAGAAGTTGTTTGTGAAGGGACAGAGTCTTTCTAAGACCCTCTTTCTTATACTAGGGCGATGTCTTTGCGGTAATGACAGCCCTCGAAGTGAATTCGTGAGATGTTGTGGTAGACCTTCTCTCTGGCCTCAGTGGTATTCTTACCGGTAGCGGCTACGGTAAGCACCCGTCCCCCGTTGCTTAATACCTGTCCCGGTGTTGGGCCTACCCTGGTCCCGGCGTGAAATACCATAATGTCTTTATCCAGGTTGTCCAATCCGCTGATTGGGAAGCCTGTCTGGTAGTTTCCGGGATAACCACCTGATGCAATCACCACACCGACACAGGCATCCTCGCTCCATTCTACATCTATCTCATCAAGATTACCACTGGCTGTCGCCAGCAGGATATCTACCAGGTCCGTTTTTAAGAGAGGGAGGACTACCTGTGTTTCCGGGTCGCCAAATCGGGCATTGAACTCTATCGCCTTTGGCCCATCCTCGGTAATCATCAGTCCTCCGTAGAGAACACCCTTATAGGGCCTTTTCTCTTCAGCCAATGCCTTTACTGACGGCTTAAGGATGGTCTCGGCTACTTCTTGGTGCAGCTTTGGGCTGGTAAAGTAGGGCGGGCTGTAGCTGCCCATACCGCCGGTATTGGGCCCCCGGTTTCCATCGAATACCGGTTTGTAATCGCATGCTGAGACGAGTGGAATTACGGTGTTACCATCGGTAAAGGCAAAAGAGCTCATCTCTTTTCCGGACAGGCATTCCTCAATAACTACCCTGTCCCCGGCAGCACCGAAAATTTTGGCTTCCATAATGTGGTAAAGGGCGTCCAGGGCTTCCGGAATTGAGCTGGCGACGGTCACTCCCTTGCCGGCAGCCAGTCCATCTGCCTTGACGACAATAGGGGTTGTCTGCTGCTCGATGTACCTTTTCGCCCTACTGTATTCGGAAAAGCTGACCCCTCGGGCGCAGGGGATGCCATACTTCTGCATTAGTTCCTTGGCAAACACCTTGCTTGACTCTATCTCGGTAGCTGCTCTGCTGGGGCCGAAGATAGGTATGCCGATGCTCTGGAAGCGGT
>DAOWDD010000014.1 GCA_030639215.1 Dehalococcoidia bacterium | reverse complement strand
GGCTCAATGACATCGTCGATATGCAGGTTCTCGGCGGCCCGATAAGGGTTGGCAAAGGTGGTGCGGTATTCCCTTATCTTCTCCTGAAGCAGCGCCCGGGGGTCCTCCGCCTTCTCCAGTTCTTTACGGAATATTATCACCGCCGCTCCCTCCGACCCCATCACCGCCAGCTCCGTGGTCGGCCAGCAGAACACAGTATCGGCACCGAGGTCCTTGCAGCACATGCCAAGATAGGATCCTCCGTATGCCTTCCTGATAGTGAGGGTAATCTTGGGCACCACCGCCTCCGAGTAGGCGTAGAGCATCTTGGCGCCATGCCTGATTATTCCTCCCCACTCCTGGTCGGTGCCGGGCAGATAGCCGGGGACATCAACCAGGTTGATCAGCGGGATACTAAAGGCATCACAGAAGCGGATAAAACGGGATGCCTTATCGCAGGCATCGATATCCAGTGCGCCCGCCTTTGACATCGGCTGCTGGGCGATGATACCCACCGTCCACCCGTTAAGCCGGGCAAAACAGGTGATGATATTGGTGGCAAAGAGAGGAAAGGTCTCAAAGTAGTTCTTCTTACCATCTGGCCTCCGGTCAAATATCAGCTCGATGAGCTTGTGCATATCATACGGCTTGCTGGGGTTGGCCGGAACAATATCAAACAGGGCAGGGTCGCTGCGGGTCGGGTCATCTCCCCAGTCAACCCGCCTCGGTGCATCTCGATTGCTGGAAGGCAGATAGCCAAGCAGTTCCTTGATGCTCTCCAGGCACTTCTCCTCACTGGCTTCAGAGCGGCAGGCGACCCCCGCCTTCTTTTGCGCTACAGTAGCGCCGCCAAGCTCCTCCTGGCTGATTTCCTCTCCCATAACCGCCTTGACTACCTGCGGGCCGGTGATAAAGGCATGGCTGGTGCCCTTTACCATAAAAATGAAGTCCATCAACGCCGGGGAGTATACACCGCCGCCGGCACAGGGGCCCATAATGGCACATATCTGCGGGATTACTCCGGAGAATATCGAGTTTCGAAAGAATATCTGGCCGTAGCCGGCCAGGGCATCCACGCCATCCTGAATCCTGGCGCCCCCGGAGTCATTGATGCCGATGACAGGGCAGCCCGCCTTAGCCGCGCCGTCGAGTACGCGGCATATTTTGGCGGCGTGTATTTCGGAAAGGCTACCCCCGACCGAGGTAAAGTCCTGAGCGTAGACATACACCTTCCTGCCGTCAATCTTGCCGTAGCCGGTAATCACTCCGTCGGCGGGTACCGTTATCTTATCCATACCGAAGGCAGTACCCCGGTTGGTGGCGAACATACCAATCTCACAAAAAGTTCCCTCATCCAGCAGCCGGTCAATTCGCTCGCGGGCGGTTAACTTGCCACGCTCCCTCTGCTTCTCAACATTCTTGCTCCCCCCCATCTCCCTGATCTTTTCCCGCCGCCTTTTAAGGTCAGCAAGTAACTCATCCTTTACCTGTTTATCATCCGGTTGTTCTATCATTTCTCCTTAATCCCCGTCAGTTCAATTAATCCCTAGCCTCGTTTGTTCAATTAATCCCTTTGTTTCTACCTCTGTTTTTAGAATAAAAATCTACCCATCACTATATCATTATACGAAGAAAAATTATACTATATATCCAGCGCTCGATAAAGCACAAAACCTAGAAATCCTGGCCCCGCTGGTCTATAATAAGCACTAGCTCAAGCAGCTAGAACGCTATCCTTTGAACAGGAAAAGACTGTGGACGCAGAAGAACTAAAGGCTCTGGTTATCGGTGAGATAGACGCTCACCGCCGTCAGCTCAACGAGCTCAGCTTAAGGATTTACTCCCACCCTGAAGTGGGCTTTGAGGAAACAAAAGCGGTCACCTGGCTGAGCCAATACCTTAAGGAAAACTGCTTCTCGATAGAAAAAGGGGTCTGCGGGCTACCGACCGCCTTCCGCGCACGTTATGGACAGGGAAAACCGGTTATCGCCGCCCTCGCTGAATACGATGCCCTGCCCGGACTCGGGCATGCCTGTGGTCATAATCTCATCGCTGCCTGTGCCGTTGGGGCCGCGGTTGCCACCCGGCCGGCCATTGACCGGCTTGGGGGGAGTATCCTCGTTATCGGCACACCGGCGGAAGAGATGGGTGGAGGTAAGGTAATTATGGTCAAGCGGGGAGCCTTCGCTGATGTGGACATTGCTATGATGGTGCACCCGGGGGCATATGACGCCGCCACTACCCAGACCGTTGCCTGCCAGTTGCTGGAGGTTGAATTCTTGGGTAAGGCAGCCCACGCTGCCGCCAGGCCAGAAGCGGGCATCAATGCCCTGGAGGCAATGCTCCAGTCATTCACCGCCATTAATTCACTGCGACAGCACATCAGGGACAAGGCCCGCATCCACGGGATTATTACCGACGGCGGGCAGGCAGCCAACGTCGTCCCCGACCACAGTGCCGCCATTTTTATCGTGCGGGCGGAGAGTGATAGCTATCTCAATGAACTAAAGCAAAGGGTAATCAACTGCTTTATCGGAGCGGCCACCGCCAGCGGTGCCCGGCTGGAATACCACTGGCAGGAGCACCACTATGCCCCTATGCGTAATAATCTGACCCTGGCTCGATTATTTCAGCAGAATATGGAGTCCCTGGGGCGCAAGATGAAGCTTACCAACTCAAGTGATACCATTTTCAGCACCGATATGGGCAATGTCAGTCAACAGGTGCCCGGTATTCACCCCATGGTAGCCATAGCTCCGGAGGAGATATCACTTCATTCCCCCCGGTTTGCCTCAGCCGCTGCTTCTGATGACGGGAGCCGTGCCCTCCTTGACGCCGCCAAGGCGCTGGCGATGACCGCTGTTGATTTACTGTCTGACCCGGAAAAGGTGACCGGAGTTGAAGAGGAGTTTCGCCAGAAAGAGGAGGAGTTCCTGACCTGAGGGACGGACAATGTTTCTACTTTTTGCCGGGTGAAGTATAATTACTATAATAAGCTGTAATTCGATAGATAGAAAGGAAAGAATATGAAGGTTGTTTTCCTAGAGGATGTACCCGGCGTAGCCCGGTCCGGCGAGATAAAGGAGGTAGCTGACGGCTACGCCAGAAACCTCCTTATCCCGAAGAAGTTGGCGCTGATAGCCAATTCGGCTGCTATCAAACTGGCGGAAGCACGATGCCGCGCAAAAGCCAGACAGCAGGCTGAGACCGAAGCCGAACTACAAGAACTGGCCAAGCAGATAGACGGGAAGGAAATCACCCTGAAGGCTCGGGCGGGAAGCAAGGACCGCCTGTACGGCTCAATTACCAGTGCCGATATTGCTGCTGAACTAGAGAAGAGCGACGGGATAGTTGTTGACAAAAGAAAGATAGACCTGGAGGAACACATCCACCAACTTGGCAGCTACGAGATAACCGTTAGATTGGGCAGGGATATTACGCCCAAAGTAAAGGTTAACGTGATAGAGGAAAAGGTTGAGGACGGGGCAGAGGAGAAGGCGGAGAAGAAGACAAAGAAGAAGGCAAAGGAAGAGGCAGAGGAGAAGACAGAGAAGAAGACAAGGAAGAAGGCAAAGGAAGAGGCAGAGGAAGAGGCAGAGGAGAAGACAGAGAAGAAGACAAAGGAAGAGACAGAGGAAGAGGCAAAGGAAGAGGCAGAGGAGAAGACAGAGGAAAAGGAGCCTGAATAGAGTGAACGGCGAGAAACTACCGCCCCGTGATACCGATGCTGAGGAAGCAGTAATCGGCTCACTGCTGATAGACGGTGCGGCAATCTACAAGATTGCTGTCCTCATCAAGCCATCGGACTTCTACAGTGAGAGAAACTCGCAGATATACGGAGCGTGCCTGTCACTCTACCAGCGCAGTGAAGCGATAAACCAGATTACGGTGGCCCAGGAGCTTGACCGCCAGGACAAGCTGGAGGCATGCGGCGGCGCCGCTTACTTAAGTCACCTGATATCCATAGTACCTACCTCACTCGATATCGAGCACTACGCTCAAATTGTCTACCGGCTATCGGTAATGCGCCGCCTAATTAACGCCAGCAATCAGATTGCAGCCATCGGCTATGAGGCTGACCCTGATGTTGGCTCAAGCCTCAGTCGGGCTGAGGACGCCCTATTCAAGATACGCCAGGGACAGGACACCCGAGACCTGGTCCCTATCCGTCAGGTGCTGGACAAATACTTTGAGACCACCATCCCCGGCGCAGCCGCTTTAGAGGGACAGGCTGAACACATCCCCTATGTCCAATCAAGCTTCACCGGACTGGACGAGCTCCTCGGCGGGTTCCAGCGCTCCGACCTGATAATTGTTGCCGGCAGACCCAGTATGGGTAAGACCAGCCTGGCCCTGAACATCGCCCGAAACGCCGCCGTGGATTACGGCGCCTGCGTGGCCATCTTCAGCCTGGAGATGGCACGAGAGTCACTGGTGCATCGCCTGCTTTCCAGCGAATCGGGGGTAAACCTGAGCCGGGTCCGCTTCGGACTGCACAGCGAGCTGCACAGCGAGGCGGACCAAAGAAGGATTATGGACGCTACCGGCATCCTCGCCGAGGCGCCGATCTATATCGATGATTCTCCACAGCTCCGGGTAGTAGAGATACGGAGCAAGGTGCGACAGCTCTACCATGAGCGAGGTGTTGACCTTGTTATCGTTGACTATCTGCAGCTAATCCAGGGGGAGGGGAAAAGGGAAAACAGGGTCCAGGAAATCAGCTATATCACCCGCTCCCTGAAGGGGATAGCCCGTGAGCTTAACGTACCGGTGATAGCCGCCTCCCAGCTCAGCCGGGCGGTAGAATGGCGGGCTTCACATAAACCACAGCTCTCCGACCTGCGTGAGAGCGGCAGCATTGAACAAGACGCCGATATCGTCTTCTTTATCTACCGGGACGAGGTACGCTATTCCAGCCAGCAGGAGTGGGAAACGGAACATCCCGGCGAAAAATACCCCCCTCCGGCTGAGGTCATCATTGCCAAGCACCGTAATGGCCCTACCGGACAGATAAACCTGCGCTTTATCCCGAGACTGGCCAAGTTTGAGAATATTCCCGAAAATATTACCAGCGCCGAGCCGAGTCTGTTATGAAACAGTTTACCGGTTTTCCCACCAGGATGCAGTTTACCCCGATACCCAACCTTTTCTTCAGCACTCTCCTGCCCCAAATCAGCGATATGGCGGAGCTGAAGATAACCCTCCATATTTTCTCCGCCCTCTACCGCAAGAAGGGCTATCCCCGCTGCGTAAGCTACCGGGAGCTAGCGGGCATCCCCAGCCTGATGCGCAGCCTTACCGGCGCAGCAGGACCGCCCGCTGAGGTACTGCGCAGGGCCCTGGCGATGGCGGCCAAACGGGGGACTATTCTTCACATAGCACTGGATAGAGACGGAGGAGCTGAGGATATCTATTTCCTTAATACTGAGTCCGATAGAAAGACTATGGCCAGGATTCAGAACGGTGATCTCTCTCTAGCCAGTCCTGGAACTGGGGGGAATAGTGATGCCGCGATTATGGAACAGCCCGACATCTTTACCCTGTACGAAGAGAACATCGGCATGCTCACCCCATTAATTTCTGAAGAGCTGAGCCAGGCGGAGAGACTATACCCTGCCGGCTGGATAACAGATGCCATCAAAGAAGCGGTCTCCCTTAACAAACGAAACTGGCGGTACATCTCCCGGATTCTGGAGCGCTGGTGGCAAGAAGGAAGGAGTGATGGAACACCTGGGCGAGATTCTAAGAAAACAGACCCGGACAGATACGTCAAACAGAAATATGGACACATGTTCCGGCGCTGAAGAAACGGAAGCCACACCAAGCCCGAGTTGCCCTATCTGTAAAGGGGCATGCTTTGTTCACCCGCTTCTCCCCTCGGGAAGGCCGGACTTCAGCCAGGTTATCCCCTGCCGCTGCGTACAAGAAATACTGACTAGAGAGCGCCAAATTCACCTGCTCAAGTACAGCAACCTGGGGGCACTAACTCGCTTCACCTTCAGTACCCTGCTCCCCGAAGGCAGAAGCGGGAACCCGATAAATCAGGAGCAATTTACCCACGCCTACCAGGCCGCCCGGGCCTTTGCCAGCGAACCCAGGGGATGGCTGATACTGACCGGTCCCAGCGGCTGCGGCAAGACCCACCTGGCGGCGGCTATCGCTAATGAGCGGATTAGCCAGGGGTACCCCACCTTCTTCATTTCCGCCCCTGACCTCCTCGACCGCCTGCGTTCCGCCTTCAGCCCCGATAGCGAAATGCCTTATGACGAGTTCTTTGACCAGGTGCGCAATGCGCCGCTGCTGGTCCTGGACGATTTGGGCGCGCAGACCAGCACACCCTGGGCTAAAGAAAAACTGGAGCAGCTGCTGAATTACCGCTTTAATAGCGAGCTACCCACCGTGATTATTCCCATCATCCCCGTTGAACGACTCGACGACCGGATACGCACCCGTCTCACTGACTCCGATTTGTGCCAGACGTATGGCATCGAAGAAAGGGAGACCTTATCGGAATATGGCTGGGGCCCAGAGTTTGAGCTGCAAAAAAGCATGACCTTTGACACATTTGACCATGCACGACTCAATCTGCCCCGAGAGCAGCGTGAGAACCTGAAACATGTCTTTGAGGGAGTCTTTCGGTTCGCCCGCTCACCCGAAGGGTGGCTGGTACTTCAGGGGGCTAACGGCTGCGGTAAGACCCACCTGGCGGCAGCCATTGTTAATTACTGCTATCAAGCCAAAAAACCAGCCCTGTTTGTGGTGGTACCCGAGTTTCTTGACCACCTGCGTTCTGCCTTTAACCCGGAGAGCAAGGTCTCCTATGACCAGTTGTTTGAAAAGGTGAAGAAGGCGCCGTTGCTCGTCCTGGATGACTTCGGAGAACAGACAACCACCCCCTGGGCGCAAGAAAAGCTGTACCAGGTTATCAACTACCGCTATAACGCCAAGCTACCGACAGTAATCACCACCAGCCATACTATGGATGAAATCGACAGCCCCGTTAGCTCACGCCTGGTGGATGCTAAGCTCAGCACACCGTTTATTATTACCGTCCCCGATTACCGGGGTGATCGACAGCCCGGCCCAAAGGTGAGGTCCCGTGGCAGCAAGAAGGAGCGCTGGGGCTAAAGACCTGAACCAGCACACAGGCTTGTATCACCGAGGGCTTTTTTAGTAGAATAAGCAAGCCTGCCTGTGGAAAGAAGCCTTAAGCTATGATGAACCGGTCGGTCCTGGTACTAAATCAGAATTATGAGCCGCTCAATATATGTCGAGTCCGGCGGGCGATAGTGCTGGTCTATGAAGACAAGGCTGAGATGCTGGAAGATGGCACCGGTTTTATCCACTCAATCAGTCGTGAGTTTCCCCTGCCCTCGGTAATTCGGTTGTCCTATATAATCAAACGCCCTCGACCGAAAAGAAGGCTGACCCGCCTGGAGGTCTTTAACCGTGACCGATACACCTGTCAGTATTGTGGCAAGGAGGTCCGGCAGCTTACCTTGGACCACGTTATTCCCCGCTACCGGGGTGGTGAGCAGACCTGGGAGAATGTAGTCAGCGCCTGCATCCCCTGCAACCGGCGCAAGGCAGGCCGGACCCCCAAAGAAGCCGGGATGAGACTAATGAACTGCCCCTCTCCTCCACGGGACCACCTCCCTTTCTACATTCCCCTTCCCCTGAAGACCCAGACTCAGTGGCAGAAATACCTTCCTCAGTGAGACCACGTAAATCCTATTAACTAACCTCAACCCTTTTTCTTCTGCTGCTTATGGGGTTGTTCCGCCTCAATAGTTACCTCGCCGACAGGCAACTCTATAGTCGCCCCGCTCTTTAGTTCCACCAATACCGTCTGCTTGAGCGGATTACCCCCAACCACAACAGCTGCCCCGGTATTGGTCATTACCCGCTGGCCCTTTTTCGGTAATTTCTCTCGCATAGCACGGTAGAGCTCACACTCATAACCCAAACAACACATCAAACGCCCGCAGACACCCGATATTTTCATCGGATTAAGGGGCAGGTCCTGCTCTTTTGCCATCCTAATCGAAACAGGTTCAAATTCGGTTAAAAAACTGCAGCAGCACAGCTGGCGGCCGCAGCGGCCAAAGCCGCCTACCAGCTTAGCTCCATCTCTGGGTCCCACCTGTCGCAGTTCCATCCGCACTTTAAGAAGACTGGTCAACTCCTTAACCAGCTCGCGAAAATCAACCCGCTCCGAGGCACTGAAGAAAAAAGTAAGGCGGTTACCGCTAAGGTTGTACTCGGCAGCCAGCAGCTTCATAGGCAGCTTTAGTCTCTCAACCCACTTACCACATTCAGCCAGGGCTTCCGCGGTCTTCTGCTCCAATTCCTGAGCACGTTTAATATCTTCAGGCTCTGCCTTGCGCACCGCCGGCTTGAGCGGTCCTTTCAGTTCGCTATCCAGCACCTGCCGGGGAGCAACGACTACCTGTCCCATCTCCAGGCCGCG
>DAOWDD010000114.1 GCA_030639215.1 Dehalococcoidia bacterium | reverse complement strand
CGGAGCGACGGCTATTTCATCAGGACCCTGCCCGGCCATAAGACCACCTATCCGGTACAGGCCTGCCTCTATCTGGCAAAGGCACGGCTGGCGCAAAATGTGCACAATATTATTATCGCCGAGGAAGGCTCGGAGCTGGACATTATTACCGGCTGCACCACCGCATCCAGAGAGGACCCCGGACTGCATATGGGGGTATCCGAGTTCTACATAAAAAGAGGGGCCAGGGTTACCTTTACCATGATACACAGCTGGAACCCGGCGGTGGCGGTACGCCCCCGCACCGGGGTCATTGTGGAAGAGGACGGCCTTTTCTTAAGCAACTATGTGCTGATGAAGCCGGTCCACTCATTGCAGATGTACCCGTCCGCCCGGTGTGTTGGTGAGAACGCTACCGTCAGGTATAACAGTATCCTGGTCGCCGGCAAGGGGTCGTCACTGGATGTAGGCTCCCGGGTAATCCTGGCGGCTAAGGGCGCTAAGACGGAAATCATATCGCGTGTCATCACCACCGGGGGTAACATTATTGCCCGGGGCTATATCGAGGGTGATGCCCCTGAGGTAAAGGGGCACCTCGAGTGCCGGGGACTTATCCTGCATGGTGAAGGCACGATTCACGCCGTACCTGAGCTTAAGGGTAACCTGGCTGGTATTGACCTCTCTCATGAAGCGGCGGTAGGTAAGATCGCCGAGGAAGAAGTGGAGTACTTGATGGCGCGAGGGCTGACCCGCACTGAGGCTACCGCTACTATCGTCCGCGGCTTTCTCAGGGTGGATATCAAGGGGTTACCGCCAATGCTGGGTGCCGAAATCGAGCGGGCTGTTGAGGCCAGCGAAAAAGAGGTGATGTAGGTAAAAAGGGGGAGGTGTTCGTAGGTGAATGCTAAAGCTTTGCACAAGTTGGGTTACGGTATGTACGTCGTTGCCTCGAAGCAGGGAGACCGGCTCAACGCTCAAATCGCCAACACCGTGTTTCAGATAACCTCCGAGCCGCCGACGGTTGCCGTAAGCATCAACAAGAGTAATCTGACCCACCAGTTTATCCAGGAGAGCAGGGTCTTTGCGGCCGCTGTCCTCTGCCTGGATGCCCCTCTCTCTTTCATCGGCCGCTTTGGCTTTAAGTCGGGCCGGGATACTAATAAGCTTGAGGGTGTTGATTACAGGATAGGTAAGACCGGTGCTCCGCTGGTTACCGAAAATACCGTTGCCTATCTCGAGGCTGAGGTGATTAAAGAAGTAGATGTGGGCAGCCATACCATTTTTATCGGCAGTCTTGTCGATGCCGATGTCATCAGCGATGAGGCCTGTATGACCTACGAGTATTATCACCAGGTCAAGCGGGGCACCACGCCCAAGACTGCTCCCAGCTATATCGAAGAGAAAAGGAGGTAGTACTCAAAATGGCGAAGTACGAGTGTACTGTCTGTGGCTACATTTATGACCCGGAGCTGGGTGACCCGGAGGGGGACATCGCGCCGGGGACACCGTTTGAGGAGATCCCTGACGACTGGGTGTGTCCCGTCTGCGGGGCGGGTAAGAGTGAAGTTGAGAAGATACAAGACTGATAAGGAGCAGCTATGATTGAAGGCCTGAGCAGAAAGCAACTCTCGGCTATACTGGAAGCGGTGCCGGTGGATATAACCTTTGTTGATGAGAATGACATCGTTAGGCTCTGGAACAAGCACGATAAGAGAATCTTCCAGCGACCGCTCTCGTTGCTGGGTAAACCGATCCAGCAGTGCCATCCTGACCATACCCTGGATGAGTTGAACCAGATACTATCTGACTTCAGGAGCGGCCAACGGGACCTGGTAGAGTTCTGGAAAGACGTCGAAGGGCGGAAGGTACATATCAGGTATTTTGCCCTGCGGGACAAGGATGGCAGATATCTCGGCACACTGGGGATTGACCAGGATATCACCGAGATAAAGAAGCTTGAGGGGGAAGAAGTAAACCTTGACTAAGTAAAGGAGGAGTGAAATGAGACCAAGAGAGATAAGGCCCGGGGTCTACGGGGTGGGGGCGGTTGACTGGGACCGGCGGCTGTTCGACTCGCTGATACCGCTTCCCGACGGCACAAGCTACAATGCCTATCTTATTAAGGGCAGCGATAAGACGGCCCTTATTGATACGGTGGACCCTCCGATGGGGGACGTGCTGATAGATAATCTCAATCAACTGGGGATGGTGGGCATCGATTACCTGATTGCCAATCACGCCGAGCAGGACCACTCCGGTGCTATCCCCCAAGTGCTGGGAAAATACCCTGAAGCAAAAGTGGTATGCACACCCAAGTGTAAAGACATGCTCATTGACCTGCTCATGATTCCAGAGCAGAAATTCATAACGGTCAGCGATAAAGAGACCATTTCGTTGGGGGATAGAACCCTGGAGTTTATTCACGCTCCCTGGGTCCACTGGCCGGAGACGATGCTGACCTATTTGAAGGAAGACAGGATACTCTTCCCCTGTGATTTCTTCGGCTCCCACCTGGCCACAACCGACCTGTATGTCAGGGATGGAGGGCAGGTCTACGAAGCTGCCAAGAGGTATTACGCGGAAATCATGATGCCCTTCCGGGCCTCTATCCAGAAGAACCTGGAGAAGGTAAAGGACTACGCGATTGACATTATTGCTCCCAGCCACGGCCCCATGCACGATAGGCCAGAGTTTATCCTGAAGGCCTATCATAGCTGGGCATTCGACGAACCAAAGAACGCCGTGGTACTGCCCTACATCTCAATGCACGGCAGCACCCGCAAGATGGTGGAATACTTTGTCGGAGCTCTAGCCCAGAGGGGTGTGACGGTGAAACAGTTTGACCTTGCCGTAACGGACATCGGGAAACTGGCGATGGCACTGGTGGATGCGGCCACAGTTGTTATCGGGACACCTACTGTCCTTGCCGGTCCGCACCCGAATGTCGCCTATGCTGCCATCCTGGCGAATGCCTTAAGACCCAACCTTAAATTCATCTCCATCATCGGTTCCTATAGTTGGGGAGGTAAAGCAGT
>DAOWDD010000136.1 GCA_030639215.1 Dehalococcoidia bacterium | reverse complement strand
TCAAAGCTGTCCTTCTGCCGGCCGAAGGCGTTGCGTCTGACTGTGATGTCCATCAGCCCCAAGGGCTCGACGTCAGAGTCCGAGATTTCCCTGGCGAGCAGTATCATGCCGGCGCAGGTTCCGAATACGGGCAGCCCTTCTTTAGTTAGCCTTCTCACCTCGCTGGCCAGTTTATAGGTTGTTATCAGGTTGCTTATAGAGGTACTTTCTCCCCCTGGGATAACTAACCCGTCCATACCCTTAAGCTCCGAGGGCAGACGGACGGGCAGTGCTTCTACCTTTAGTTTGCGCAGCATAGCTATATGCTCGGCGAAGGCTCCCTGCATGGCAAGGACACCTATTCTCATCTTACCATCCTCGGGATGCCAGCAGTTCTTCGGTGGGTATCTGTTTGATATCCAGTCCGGGCATGGCTTCGCCCAGGTTCTTGGAGACCTCGGCAATGATTGCGGCGTCCTGATAGTGGGTGGTTGCCTTGACAATAGCCTTGGCCATGACCTCCGGTTTGGAGGACTTAAAGACTCCGGAGCCGACAAAGACCCCGTCGGCGCCCAACTGCATCATCAGGGCGGCGTCAGCCGGAGTAGCCACGCCGCCGGCGGCAAAATTGACCACCGGTAGTTTCCCTGTTTCATGTATCTCCTTGACCAGCTCGAAGGGGGCGCCCATTTCCTTGGCCTCTGCCATAAGCTCTTCCTCGGGCATGTTTACCAGTTTGCGGATGGTGCCCATTACCGCTCGTATATGCCTGACGGCTTCGACGACATTACCGGTGCCCGCCTCTCCCTTGGTCCGTATCATGGCGGCCCCTTCGCCGAGGCGGCGCAGTGCCTCACCGAGGTTGCGACAACCGCAGACGAAGGGTACCTTGAAGTCGTGCTTCCAGATGTGGTGTGCTTCGTCAGCGGGGGTAAGCACCTCCGACTCATCTATGTAGTCGACACCGAGTGACTCCAGCGCCTGGGCTTCCACGAAGTGACCGATGCGGCACTTCGCCATTACCGGTATCGAGACCGTCTTCTTGATGTTTTCGATAACGGTTGGGTCAGCCATGCGGGCCACTCCACCAGCAGCGCGAATGTCAGACGGCACTCTCTCCAGCGCCATCACGGCGCAGGCGCCGGCTTCCTGGGCTATCCTGGCATGCTCGGGGGTAACGACATCCATAATCACCCCGCCTTTCAGCATTTGCGCCAGCCCGGTCTTGACCTTCCATGTACCACTTTCCATTTTTGTGCCCCCTCTGCTGTAACCTTGTTACTTTTTTGTGTATATTTTCTGGATATATTTTATCACCGCCGGGTTTGCTTAGCAAGAAGTTGTGACTGTTTGTATCTGCCGTCACCAAGCCCACCTTGGCCACAACTCCTTAATCGGCCGTCAGCTATACCCGCTGCTGAATCAGGCTGGCTTCAACATCAGGTATGTCTTGCCCCGCTGGATTTATGTTGATGCCGGTAACCCCGGGCCGATGAGCGACGGTATTAACAAGATTATGGTACCGATGCTTGAGTCGGCGAGAGAGCAGGCGCTCAAGCTGGGGCTTATTGATGAAGCGACCTGGCGGAAGGGGATTGGCGACCTGTGCCGCTTTGCGGAACCTCCCGGCGGCACCTTCTTCTACACCTGGTTTAAGGGGGTTGGGGTAAAGCCGGGGCCAGCTTGCTGATTGCAGCGGCAATTTCGCGGATGTCGTTTCATACCGCATCCTCCTGTTCTTCGGCTACCGTCTCGGGTAGGGGCGCTTTTGCAGTTAGTGCCCCGGTAGGACAGGTGGAAACGCACAGGCCGCAGGAATTACAGCTTGTTTCGGATAGCGGCATACCGAGGGTCGGCTCGACCCTGGTCTCAAAGCCTCGTTCTACAAAGCCGAAGACACTAAGCCCTTCAATCTCGCTGCATATCCGGATACACCGGCCACACAGGATACACTTGTTCTGGTCCCTATAGATAAGGGGGTGCTCGTTTTCATTAATGGGCAGGTGGCGCTTTGCGCCGGCATAGTGGGCGTCGTTTACCTGGTATTCGGTAGCCAGCTCGCGCAGCCTGCAGTCGAATACGGCCTGGCAGCCGCAGCCAAGACAGCGTTCCGCTTCCTTAAGCGCCATTTCCTCGCTTAGGGCGAACTCCATCTCGGTAAAGCTCTTCGTGCGCTCTTCCGGGTCAAGGACGGGCTGCTTGGTTCTGGCAATACGCTCGACATCGGCAAAATCAGCGGGGTCGATGTCCTCCATCTCACCCTTACTGCAGTTGTAGGGTTCTACATCCGGTACTACCGGTCGGCCGCTGAGATATTTGTTTATCGAGCGGGCTGCTCTCCGTCCGGCGCCGATAGCCTCCACCGCCGTGGCCGGTCCTGAGGTGCAGTCGCCGCC
>DAOWDD010000165.1 GCA_030639215.1 Dehalococcoidia bacterium | reverse complement strand
GAACTTGCCTTCACATAGCGAAGCATCTGCGAGGTGCTGAGGACAGCATCAGCCAGAGCCACTACTTCAGGCCGGCACTCGGGATGAACGATGAGCCGGGCCTCAGGATAAAGCTCCCTCGCCATCCTCACCTGCTCCGGCTTAATCCGATGGTGTACATAACAGTAGCCGGGGTAAAGGACTATCCTCTTCGTGGTCCGGGTGGAAACATAGTGCCCCAGGTTCTGGTCAGGGACAAAGAGTATCTCGTCGTTGGGTGCTGCATCTACCACCTTAACCCCATTAGCCGAGGTACAGCAGCTATAGCTTTCCGCCTTAACCCCGGCCGTTGAATTGACGTAGCAGACTACCAATGCCCGGGGGTATCTCCGCTTCCACTCCTTAAGCTCATCAGCGCTAATCATATCGGCCATAGGGCAGCCGGCACTCCCCTCAGCCAGCAAAACAGTACGTTCAGGGTTAAGGATAGCCGCCGTCTCCGCCATAAAATGCACGCCGCAGAAGACGATGGTCTCGGCATCTACCCCGGTACACCTGCGAGCCAGTTCCAGGGAGTCACCGGTAAAGTCGGCGATATCCTGGATCTCGGGACGCTGATAATTGTGGGCGACAATAACCGCCCTTAGCCCTTCTTTCAGCTCCGCTATCTTTTCTTTGAGGTTACCAACACTACCCATTGCTACCTCTATCAGGTTACCGGCCGCCGGTATGCCCCTGTCTCGGGAGGAAAGCAAAAGAGACCGGATATCCCTTCTTATGCCTTACCGGCGATGCTGCTTTTAGTTACCCTCATTGTTGCCCCAGACTCTATTTTCAAGACAACGCTATCCTGAGCAACACTTTCCACTCGCCCGTAGATGCCGCCGGCGGTAATCACACTATCCCCCTGTTTCAGCTGACTCATCAGTTCATTGTGCTCCTGCTGTCTCCTTCGCTGCGGTCTAATCATAAAGAAATAGAACACTAAACCAAGCACACCCAGAAAGGCGATTATGTAGATTATGTTGGTATCCATTTTTCCTCCTTGCTTTAATCAGTCCGATTGATTGCAATATTGCCCTGCAGCGCCCATGGGCTTGTCTTCTCAACCTCTATTTCGACCAACTGTCCCAGGAAGTCGCTACTGCCATCAAAAAAGACCAGTTTGCCGCTTCGAGCCCGGCCCCACCACCGCCCCTTTTTCCTGCCTTCTACCAGGACCTCAACCGTCCTGCCCGATAGCCAGGCGTTAATTTCGGCCGCTATTTCCTTCTGAAGCCCTTCCACCCTTCTCAATCGCCCCCTTTTCACAGCAAGCGGAACATCATCGACAAACCTCCCGGCGGCGATAGTCCCCGGTCTCGTTGAATAGGCGGCGACATGGACTACGTCAAACCTTAACTCGAGGAGCAGGTCAAACGTTTCCTGAAATTGCTCTTCGGTCTCAGAAGGGAAGCCAACGATGACGTCGGTACTTAAGGCTACTCCCGGTACCATGCTGCGTACCTCAGCAATGAGCTGACGGTAGTGCTCCACAGTGTAACCCCGCCCCATTGCCCTAAGAATGTCATTGCTGCCCGACTGCACGGGGAGGCTTATCTCCTCACAGACCTTATCCAGGCAGGCTATCTTCTCAATGAGCCTGAGGCTCATATCCTTGGGGTGGTTGGTCAGAAAGCGGATGCGGACCAGTCCATCCACAGTATCAAGCTCACAGAGCAGGTCAGATAACTGCGGCCTTCCCGGCAGGTCATGCCCGTATGAGTCCACATTCTGTCCCAGCAGGACCACCTCTTTTACGCCGCAGCGCACCAGCTCTTTCACTTCAGCCACTATTTCTTCAAGCGGGCGACTTCTCTCCCGACCACGACGATAGGGAACAATACAGTAGGTGCAGAAAT
>DAOWDD010000098.1 GCA_030639215.1 Dehalococcoidia bacterium | reverse complement strand
GCTTAGCAGGCGCCCGCACTAGGCCACTATGCGATCCCTCCCGATGGTGGAACTAAACTCTAATCTATTCCTTGTACATTTTACCACACCCGCCCACATTTTATAAGCAACTGCACCAGCCGTAATAGCTCGCTAGAATAGAGACAGGTGGATAGCTATTGACAACCGATTAATATTATGTTAACATTCTATCCAATAGAATATCGTAAAGGCTGTGAACAAGAGTAGTAGCCTTCAAGCGAGGCTCAGAGAGCCGGGTAGGGTGTGAGCCGGTGCTGGCGCAGAAGGTGAATGGGTTTGGGAGCCGCAGGCTGAAAGTTGCTAAATCAGCAAACAGTAGGTCTTGACGCAGGGAAAGCGTTATCAGATTCCAGGGTATTGAGGTGGATTCTTGCCTCTGTACCTGATAGAGATAGTCCTTAACTCCTGAATATGGAGTGCGGGCTAAGAAGGGTGGTACCGCGGAAGTTAAACTCCCGCCCCTTTATGGGGTCGGGAGTTTTTGTTTAATACTTAAGGAGATAATATGTATTACCCTACCCTGGGTGAGGCTAGAGAACTGGCCAGATATGGTAATCTGATACCGGTCTATTGTGAGATTATGGCTGATCTGGAAACACCGGTATCTGCCTATCTCAAGATAGCCCGTGGCGACTACTCCTTCCTCCTCGAGAGTGTCGAGGGCGGTGAGCAGCTGGCCCGCTACAGCTTTATCGGCACCGAGCCTGCCCTGGTCCTGAAGACCGAGAGTAATAATCCCATCGACCCCCTACCCCTGATAGAAAAGGAGCTTGCCCGGTTCCAGCTGGTAACTACCAGCGGCCTACCCCGCTTCCATGGAGGGATGGTCGGCTACCTGGGATATGAGGTCGCCCGCTACTTTGAGGAACTACCCTCTCCCGAGCCTGACCCACTGGGACTTCCAGAATCCGTATTTATGCTGGCGGATACCCTGCTCATTTTCGATCACCTCACCCATAAAATAAAGGTGGTCTCCCACGCTCATATGAACGGCGATGTTGAGACAGCCTATCACGAGACAACCGATAAGATCGACAGCCTGGTAGCGAGGTTGAGGCAGCCGATTAGCCCTCGATACTCTTCATCTGCTTCATCTTCGCAATCTCCAGTTCCAGGCTCATCAAACCTTTCTCAGGCGGAGTTTGAGGAAAGAGTGCGCCGGGCTAAGGAGTACATCTATGCCGGTGATATAATCCAGGTTGTCCTGTCTCAGAGGCTAGCCAGGCCGACCAGCGCCAGCCCCTTTACCCTGTACCGGGCACTGCGTTCTCTCAACCCATCGCCCTATATGTACTACCTCAGCCTGGGTGACTGCCATATCGTGGGAGCGTCCCCTGAGCTCCTGGTAAGGGTGGAAGACGGAATAGTATCCAACCACCCCATCGCCGGCACCCGCCCCCGGGGCAAGAACGACACCCAGGATTTGGCCCTGGAAGAAGACCTTAAGAGCGATGAGAAAGAGTGCGCCGAGCATATTATGCTGGTTGACCTGGGGCGTAATGATATCGGACGGGTCAGCGAGCCGGGTACAGTTAAGGTAACGCAGCTTATGGGTATTGAGCGCTATTCTCACGTTATGCACCTGGTATCCCATGTTGAGGGCAAACTGAGGAGCGACCTTTCCCAGTTTGATGCCCTGCGTGCCTGCTTCCCGGCCGGGACAGTCTCGGGAGCACCCAAGATTCGGGCGATGGAGATTATCGCTGAGCTGGAACCGGGCAAGAGAGGTCCCTATGCCGGCGCAGTGGGATACTTCGGCTTCTCCGGCAATATGGATACCGCCATCAACATCCGCACCAGCATCTTCAAGGATGGTGTTGCCTATACCCAGGCCGGGGCAGGCATTGTCGCCGATAGCATCCCTGAGCGTGAATACCAGGAAAGCTTAAACAAGGCCCAGGCATTGATAACAGCGATAGAACAGGCGGAGCTAGTGAGCCATGCTGCTGCTGATAGATAATTACGACAGCTTTACCTACAACCTCTTCCAGTACTTAAGCGAGCTGGGAGAGGATGTATGGGTAGTCCGTAACGACAGGGTAAGCCTGGAGGAAATCAATGCCAGGTCACCCCAGCGCATCGTCATCTCGCCGGGACCGGGTACTCCGGAGCAGGCCGGCATATCCAATGAGGTTATCCGTGAGTTCGGGGGCAGGCTCCCCGTCTTGGGCGTCTGCCTGGGGCACCAGTGCATCGGCTACAGCTACGGGGCTAGGGTCGGCCGCGCCGGTGAAATCAAGCACGGCAAGTCCTCGCTTATCTACCACGACGGCAGGGGGCTCTTTAAGAGTCTGGCCAACCCCTTCCCCGCCATTCGCTACCACTCCCTGACGGTAATGAGTGATAGCCTGCCCGATTGCCTTGAGGTCAGCGCCCGAACAGCAAACGGCATCATTATGGGACTGCGTCACCACCGGTTTCCTGTTGAGGGTATCCAGTTTCACCCGGAGTCGATTATGACCGAGGCAGGCAAGGAGCTATTAAAGAACTTCTTGGACTACAGGAGGCAACAAGAAAAATGATTAGAGAAGCCATTGAAACCGTCACCGATGGCTGTTCGCTCACCTTTGAGCAGGCCTCAGCAGTAATGGAGGAGATAATGAGCGGTGAGGCAACGCCGTCTCAGATTGCCGCTCTGGTTACGGCGCTACGCCTTAAAGGGGAGACTGTAGATGAGATTGCCGGACTGGCCAGCATTATGCGGGATAGGGCCATCCCGGTCAGGGCAACCCCACCGGTTATTGACACCTGCGGTATGGGAGGCGATAAGTCCGGAAGCACCAATATCTCCACGGCAGCTGCCCTGATAGCAGCCGGCGCCGGGCTTAAAGTAGCCAAACACGGCAACCGGGCAATGAGCAGCCGCTGTGGCAGCGCCGATGTCCTGGAAGCGCTGGGGGTCAAGATTGACCTTGGGGCAGAGGCAGTAGCCGAGTGCCTGGAGAGAATAGGCCTGTGTTTTATGCTGGCGACCATTTTCCACCCGGCAATGAAATTTGCCGCCGCCACCCGTCGGGAGATTGGCATCCGCACCGTATTCAACATTCTGGGACCCCTGACCAACCCGGCCCGGGCCGAGTTCCAGGTCATCGGCGTGCCGACCATCGAGCTGGGCGAAAAAACAGCCCACGTCCTGCACCGCCTGGGTAGCAAGCATGCCCTGATAGTACACGGCAAAGACGG
>DAOWDD010000123.1 GCA_030639215.1 Dehalococcoidia bacterium | reverse complement strand
AGCGCCGTTGCCGCCCCCGGGTCCACTATCAGCTTACCCCTGGTGGAAAGGCCGCTGAGCATCCAGCGCTGGCGGCTCTCAAGCTTGCTGGTAGTGGGCAGGAAGCGAGTGCCGATTGCTTTACCGGCAGCCAACTTTAGCATAATATCCGGCTCCCTGCCATCGGCAATAACCAGGGTTACCCCTGAGGTGGTAGCCAGCTTGGCCGCCTCTATCTTGGTGACCATGCCGCCGGTGGCAAGGCTGCTCGAGGTGCCGGATGCCAGACGTTCAATCCGGGCATCGATTCTTTCCACCTGCGGAATAAGGCTGGCTTCAGGGTTGCTGCGGGGGTCGGCGGTATATAGCCCGGCAATATCAGACAGGATTATGAGCAGGTCAGCATCAACCAAGTTGGCCACCATCGCTGACAGGTTATCGTTATCGCCGAATATGGCCTCTTTAATCTCGTCAACCGCTACCACATCATTCTCGTTGACAACAGGTAGCACTCGAAGCTCGAGCAGGGCGAGCAGGGTATTACGGGCGTTGAGGTAGCCGGCCCGGTCGGAGAGGTCGGCCTTGGCCAGCAGGGCCTGGGCTACGGTGATGTTGTGCTGCTGGAAAAGCCGGTCGTAGACATGCATCAGGCGGCTTTGCCCTACTGCAGCCAGCACCTGCCGGTAGGGGATGCCCTTGATTTTCCGGGACAGTCCCAGCTTGTACTTACCCAGGGCGATTGAGCCCGAAGAGACGACGATAAGCTCCCGGCCCTGCTTATGGAGCTGTGCCACCTGATTGACCAGGCCTGACACTACCTCCTGGTCCAGGTGGTTGCTGTCGCCGGTGAGCAGACCGGTGCCGAGCTTGACCACTATTCGCTTGTAGGCTGGTTCCCTGGCTTTACTCATCTCACCGTTAACCTGCTAGGACTTGCTTCATTATAGCAAGCTTAAGAAAGGTTGGACAAGAGAACCTTTTGCAAAACGGTGTCGGTTATGGTGTTTATCATAGTTCGAGTAAGACCTGCCGGAGGGTCAGGCGCACGTTACCGTGGGTATCCTCACCTAACTGTCCGGTAATATCTACCGCCAGGTCAAGCAGTGCTTTTCGTTCCGCCGGCTCAATGTAGCCCAGTATAGAATCGGCCAACTCTTCCAGGGACAACAGGTCAACCACTTCGAGAGGCCAGTTCAACAGCAGCGTCTTTAGCTGACCGGCGAAAAAGAGCAGCCTGGCTTGCCGGTTGTATTTAGCCAGAAGCCAGGCCAGCTTATCGTCTTCACCGGGTAGTGATAAAGCCTGAGCAGAGGCGACCTGACACTCCCGATAGTCCTGCCTTAGCAGCAGCCTGGTGACCTCGAAGTCTTTGACGGCGATGGCGCAGTAATAGAGCACCTGCTGCAGCACGGCCTGCTCCATCCCTTTAGCTCGTGCCAGCTCAAGGCAGTCTGCCGGTATCCGGAATACATAGTAGGCCAGTGCCCCGTGCAGTACGGTATGGGCTGCTTCGTGCCTGAGGGTGCCCAACCGAGCCAGCGGGGAAAGGGCTGACAGCCTTTCCGTGCAAATAAGGAGACGGGGGAACCCCCGCCAGGCGTCATGGCTGCAGATGAAGGCCTCATCACCGGTTGTTTTAATCCCGAGTTCCGCCTTTTCCGATTCGAGGAATCCGGCCAACCGGGCCGGCGTATCGAAGAGGTGGATCTCAACCCGTTCCGGAAGCCACCTGCCCAGGTGCGGGTAGCAATCTTCCAGGGTGTTACGAATCTCCTTCAGCTCATCCTGGGTAATCTGCCCGTAACAGTGAAAGCCCAACGTTGGTAGCTCTGCCACTTCAGCCTCACTGGCGCCTGATATATTGGTCTACGCCTCCGAAGGATGTCCCAAAGGCTTACCAATGCCCTATAGCCTGTAAGAATTCGTCCTCCTCAATCTCAAGCTGCTTTAAGATATCGGAAAGAAGATAGGGGCTGATGGTTTTGGCTGGATGGATAGGGAGCGGAGCCCGGCGGTAGTCTTAAGCTAAACCCAGCTCCTTCAGTTTTTCCTGAGTGGGCACGCCCTTTTCGTCCCACCCCCGAAGTTTGTAATACTCGGGTAGCATTCGATCAAGCTCGACTACCTTCCCCTTGGCCGGCCCCTCCGGCATCGGCTCCTTTAGCATCCTCGGCGGCAGGGTATCATCCTTTGCCGTAAGACCAGCCCGGAGATTAAACAGTCGCTCCAGATTGAAGATTCGCTCCCCGGTCTTCATCATTCCTTTATAGCCACCCAGACTAATGCCCGTTGCCGTCTCAAGCAGAGCGCGCAAACTTTCTTCGTCTGTCTCGGCAGCCACGACGGCAAAATTACACATCCCCGATGAATCAATAATGCTAAACCAGTCCTGTATCTCCCGGCATACCCATGACTTATCCGCGGAGATAAGGGGGTCCAGGGGCTGGGTAATTTTCCTATCCCTTAATATCTTCCAGTAGGTTACCCCCCACAGGGTTACGTCATGTACCTCAGCCCGTATGTGACAGGCGCCTCGGTTAGTCGTCGCATAGCCTAGACCCAAACCCTGCAGTGCTCTCGGTTCATAGGAAGCAAATTCCTGTTTCTTTGCCGTCATGGATAGCTCTGGATGACCATACTTCTCCGCCATCCGGTAAGAGCCTTCCGCAATAAGGTCGCCAAAACCCTCTCGATAAGCCGTCTTCTCCACAAGGTAAACCACCGCCTTCGCGTTACCGAAATTCAGTTTCATGCCGATGTCCTCT
>DAOWDD010000053.1 GCA_030639215.1 Dehalococcoidia bacterium | reverse complement strand
GTCAGCGATTTAGCCTCGGTTCAGGTAACCGTATATGGTCATGTCCAGGGTGTCTTCTTTCGTGCCTTCACCTCAAGGTGGGCAGCAGAGCTAGGGCTGGCCGGCTATGTGCGTAACCTGCCCTGGCAGACAGCGGTGGAAGTCAGGGCGGAAGGAGAAAGAGGCCGGCTGGAAAAGCTCATCAGCCACCTTGAGATGGGGCCGCCGGCGGCAAGAGTAACCGAGGTGGTCACCAGATGGTCAGCCTATACCGGGGGCTACTCCAGCTTTAGTATCGAGTATTAGTAAGATATCTTTAGGATTCAAACCCCACCTTAGTTACCTTAATCAAATCGAGGTGCTCTGTCCTGAGCCCGAGTAACTCAGAGGCCTCAACATCAACCTCGTAAGGCTCACCGACAAATACCTTGCCGAAGTCCTCGACCTCACCTTTAGTGGGCTCATCCCCGCTAACAAACTTCTGCCTGGCCTCGATAATACCCAGGTCGAAGGGTAAGGTAAAATAGAGGTCAGCCAACACCCTGTCTATCCCCGGGCTATACAGGTCCGGCCAGCCCTCCCCCTCTCTACCGCCATACTTGGTGCTGGGCAGCAGTGAAAGCAGGTTCGCCAGGCTAAGACTGCCGCTTCCCTGGACAACCCTTAGTGGGGCAACCGTTATCAGGTAATCGCTGGACAGGATAACATTGGGTATCCAGAAGGTCGGCACCGCCAGAGGCTTAGGCAGGGGATTGTCCACCTCCACCCAGATACAGTCCTTGACATCCAGCATTATTACGCGGGGAAAATCATAGCCCAGGTCCTGGTATACCGGCTTGACCGCTGCCCCTCCAGGCAGACCCTCAAGCAGAAGAATATCAGCCTCGCTAACCCGCCTAATGCCCGCTATTATTACCGATAGTATCTCCCGGCTGGTGGTTACCGGATAGGGCAGTGAATAGCTGGCGCTGGGTTTAATCAAGACACGCCTCGCCCTGGATACCACCGGTGGTGGTTCAAAAACATATTCGGAATCCTTAACTATCAAGCCTAACTCCCTCTCCCAATCCAGCATCAGCACCTGGACGGTATCCCCCGCCTCTACTCCCGTTCTGTCCTCAGAAATAACCGCCAGGCCGTTGGCCCTGCTCATTGAGCTTAGAATCCCCGAACCCTGAGGACCGGTCAGACTTGCGAAGTATTGACCATCACGCTCTTCTATCACCACCCGGGCAAAGGTACGCCGCCCATCACTATTAACCACGGAATCCAGTATCACCGCTTTAACGCTAGGCTTGGCCAAATCCTTCCTACCCATCATCTTCAGAATGGCAGGCCGTACAAACAACTCAAAGGTAACCATAGAGCCGACCGGATTGCCCGGCAGACCAAGGTGCGGTATTTTTTTCACTGTACCGGCACCCTTAACCCCATTAATCGTACCAAAGGCAAGAGGCTTCCCCGGCTTCATTCGGACTGTCCAGAAGGCAATCTCACCCTGTTTAGCTAAGACGTCCTTGACGACGTCATAGTCCCCCAGAGAGACACCGCCGCTGGTTATCAGCATATCGGCGTCCAGCGCACTGCGGAGGCTGGCTACCACCGAGTCCTCATTGTCACGAGCTATGCCCAGCATCTTCGGAATGCCGCCATAGCACCGTACCAGGGCCGCCAGGCCATAACTATTGCTGTTGTATATCCTACCGGCGGGCAGGGGCTCACCAACATCCACCAGCTCATCCCCGGTGGCTAGAATAGCCACCTCGGGGCGGCGGATAACCCTGACCGTGCCCCTCCCCAGGGAAGCCAGGACACCAACCTCCGATGGTCTGATTACCAGCCCCTTGCTTAATACCTTTGCCCCCCGGGAAACATCTTCACCCGCCCGGCGAATATCAAATCCAGCCCCTACCTCTTTAAGAATACCTATCTCAGCGGCAGGCCCGGCTCGTGAGGCCTCATCGGTATCCTCAAACCTGACGATACTGTCGGCGCCTTCGGGCACCGGGGCCCCCGTCATAATACGGATAGCAGTACCCGCCTCCAGCCTGCACCCGGAGATGGTGCCGGCCGCCACCGTATCAATAACACGCAAAAACCGCGGCGTTTTTTCGCTGGCCCCTTTGCTATCCTCAGCCCTAACCGCATAGCCATCCATAGCTGAGTTGTCCAGCGGTGGAATGTCAATACTGGAATAAATGTCCTCGGCCAGGACCTGCCCCGGGCAGTCCAGAATAGGCTTCTCCTCCTCACCGAGGACATTGGCATAACCAAGGACCTTGTCCAGTGCCTCTTCAACGCTTATCATAGCTCACCCCCCGAACCTCTCGATAAGTCCTCTCGCCCTCTCCAGGTCTACCCCGGTATTGACATTGAAAAAACTCAGGTGCTCAGGGTCAAACCGCTCAATCTCCTCAGCCTCGACATACCTTACCCTGACCATCGGGAAAAGCCCCCGAACGCTTAAGCTGTCCTTCTCAAGCAGGCGTTCTATCGGAGCCAGGCAATCCTTTGTATAAACGGCATGAAGCGGTTCGATCAGGTTACCCAGGCGGGGGACCACCAGGTCGAAGCCGATGGCAGCCTCTACCATATAGAGCAATAAGTCTCGATTCAAAAAGGGCATATCGCAAGCCACAACCAGGTTATAGAATGAATCTGATGCTTTTAGACCGCTATAAATACCACCCAGGGGACCTTTACCGGGATAAATGTCACCTGCTATTCTCAACCTCGGATAACCAGCAAGCTGCGGGTAACGGCGTCCGGAAGCAATAACAATGGGAATATCACCATCCAGCAAACTGAGCCGGAACACTACCTGCTCAAGCAAAGTCCGCTTGCTGATAGTCTCCAGCGCCTTATCCTCTCTCAAACGTATGCCCTTGCCACCGGCAAGAACAACACCACCTATATCCAAAATAAACTTTTAGGTTTCACCCCTTCCTATATATCTATTTTACCACGGCAGTCAATAGCCCTTAAGCAGGATTAGCGGGTACCAGTGGGGGGATAGACAATGCCCCTCTCTTGGTTAAAAAGAAAAGGGGCACAGAGAACAGCTAATCTGTAGTTACCTGCTGGCTGAAGCTAACAGCTAAGTATCCTTCTTACAAACCTAGCCAAGAGAGCTATGCCTGACCTGCCACCTGATAAAGATGGGCTGCTACATAGGGCAGCAGGGCCAGGTGTCTCGCCCTCTTGATGGCTATCGCCAGAGTCCGCTGGTGCCTGGCACAAACACCGGTCTTGCGCCGTGGCGTAATCTTCCCTCTGTCGGTAATGAATTGCTGCAGCTTCGATGGGTTCTTATAGTCAATCGTTTTAGCCTTGGCGACGCAGAATGAACAGACCTTCCGCTTGGGTGCATATCCTGACCCGCTCCACCTTCTCCTCGTCCTACCATTGAATCTATTAAATTGTCGTTCGGCCACTACCTACAAATTCCTCTCTAACTACTTTTTCCATCAAAACGGGATGTCATCAGGGCTCACATCATGACTCACATCAGGGCTTACATCAGGGCTTACATCAGGGCTCACATCAGGGCTCACATCGGGGCCCTCAACTCCGCCCAATCCTTCTTCGGGAAGAGAGGCCGCTGCCTGCCTGTCCAGGAATGTTACATGGTCAGCCACAATTTCATTGCGAAAACGCTTTTCGCCATCCTGGCTATCCCAGGTGCGCGTCCGCAGTCTTCCCTCAACATAGATAAGCCGCCCTTTGGTTAAAAACTGGTTGCACTGCTCAGCCAATCTATTCCAGGCGACCACAGTGAACCACTCTGTCTCCTCCCTGCGCTCACCTTGACTGGTAGTATACCTCCAATTAGTCGCGACACGAAATGAAGTCACCGGATTACCGTTCGGGGTAAAGCGCATCTCGGGTTCACTACCAAGATTACCAATGATTATCATTTTGTTTACGCTTGCCATTATCTCAATACTCCTTTTTCTCTCCAGGCCCTCTAAATACAGTCTTTCTCCAACTATTCAATCACCCGACCTTATCAACAGGTACCTCAGCACGTCCTCGGAAATCTGCAAACTGGCTTCCAGTTGTTTGCACAATGCCGGCTTAAATTCAAACCTGCTCAACACATAATTACCCTCCGCGAAGTGTCCTATCGGATAGGCCAGCTTCCGCTTACCCCATTGTTCCACAGAGGAAATGACGCCACCCCTCTCCGTGATAAACCTGCTTACATCATCAACCTTGGCCTCTAACTGCTCATCGACAACCTCCGGGCTGATAACCAGTACCAACTCGTAGCCGCGCTGTGGTATGTCTTCCGTCTCTAAAACCTTTTCCGCTGTTTTCTTAGCTACCATTCATTCCCCAAAAAATTTAGTAATCCATTATATCATACAACAGGATAGACAAACAATACATAACAGTCGGTAGCTGATTTCCACAGTACACCAGCTTGACACAGCCTACCGGTATTGATAGACTTTAGCAGGTAATCTGGAATGGCCCCGTGGTGTAGCGGCCTAACATGCCACCCTGTCACGGTGGAGATCGGGGGTTCGAATCCCCCCGGGGTCGCCACTTCCCGAAATTCTGTGACAGCCCCTCATACTGAAGGTCAAAGAAGGGCTTGAATTCAGGTCTTGGTGTAACTGCCAAGACCTTCTTATCCTTAATCCAAACAATGTCAAACAGTTGTTTGGCTAGGCGGTTACGCTGTTGTTGGTCCGCCTGTTTCCAAGCCTCCGAGATATCCTCTAGGAATAACGCTAACCCCTCCAGACCTGTAGCTTGGTCTTTTGCTGGCGCAAGTTATCAAGCAACACTTGACGATTACATTGGTTTCGTGCTATAAAAGTTAATAGAGTAGTAGATACATTTGTATAATAGCGTAAATGTCCTACCGACGGTAAG
>DAOWDD010000007.1 GCA_030639215.1 Dehalococcoidia bacterium | reverse complement strand
TGGCGGTAGAGAGGGGGAGGGCTGGCCGGACCTGTATAGCCCGGGGATAGACAGGGTGTTGGCTGACCTCTATTTTACCCTACCCTTCGACTTGGGTATTATCGAGGCCAGGCAGAAGTTTGTTAGCGGGGATGACCCCACTAAAGGTGAGGTCGAGGATTTCGGTAAGGTATTTGTCGGTGAGCCTTACGAGGTTGATGTTGAGGCCTCTGAGTTACTTGGGCTCAGGACAGAGCACCTCGATTTGATTAAGGTAGCTAAGGTGGGGTTTGAATCCTGAAGATATTTTACTAATACTCGATACTAAAACTGGAGTAGCCATCGGTATAGGCTGACCATCTGGTGACCACCTCGGTTACTCTTGCCGCCGGCGGTCCCATCTCAAGGTGGTTGATGAGCTTCTCCAGCCGGTCTCTTTCCCCTTCCGCTCTGACTTCCACCGCTGTCTGCCAGGGCAGGTTACGTACATAGCCGGTCAGCCCTAGCTCTGCTGCCCACCTTGAGGTGAAGGCACGAAAGAAGACACCCTGGACATGACCATATACGGTTACCTGAACCGAGGCTAAATCGCTGACCATTTACCCTTTACCCTAGGATGGACTCCGGGAAACCCGCTGTTCAGGGGGTATGCCGGTTGGCTTAGCCGGCATGCTGGTTATGGCATCTATCTCTGCTATTCCTTTGTCTCCTCCTTCTTCCCCTTCTTGATTACTTCCACTGCTGTTGAGGTTGGCAGAACCTCGGTGTCAGCCAATATCTTCCTGGTCTCCTTCTTGGTTTTTTTCGGTTCTCTATGCCGGTAATCTCGTTTTCCCATAGCAGCACCCCTGTTCGAATATTCGGCTGGATATACTCCTTGCATTGAAGTTTAGCAAAGGGAGGCTATCGTGTAAAGTGGGCGGGTCTGCCCGGGCTAAGTGCAGGGTGGGGATGGTTGGCTGAGAAGCCTCTCAAGCGCGGAACGGGCTGCTTCGGTCTCGGCCAGCTTCTTGCTTCTGCCGGTACCCTTGCCCAGGATAGTGTCATCGCTTTGCACCTCGACGGTGAATCTCCGGTTGTGGTCCGGCCCCTCTGTCCTGGTGACGTAGTAGGCAGGTGTCTCGCCTCCCCCGGCCTGAACGAATTCCTGAAGCCGTGACTTATAGTTGGTCTCAGTGCCCTGGCTGACCGCTATACGCAGCTCTGACTGAAACAGCCTCAGGGTGCACTTCCGGGCGGCAGCAAAACCCTGGTCAAGGAAAATAGCCGCTGTCACTGCTTCCAGGGCTCCGGCGAGGTTGGTTGTCTTGTCTCTCCCCCCGTTTGCCTCTTCGCCCTTTCCCAGATAGAGGTGGTCACCAAGCCGGATGGCTCTGGCTACCCGCGCCAGGGTGTCGCCGCGGATCAGTGCGGCGCGAAGGTCGGTCATCTCGCCTTCGTTGGCATCGGGGATGTTTTGATACAGCTCCTCGGCGATTACCAACCCCAGGATGGCGTCGCCGAGAAATTCCAGTCTCTCGTTAGATTTGGGCACTTGGGCGGGGTTTTCGTTGACAAACGAGCTGTGGACCAGCGCCTGCTCAAGAAGCAGAGCGTCATTAAAGGAAATGCCCAGGGTTTTCTCCAGAGCAGCCCGGTCAGCCAAAATAGCACTTCCTTTCTTAACTAGCTTGTTTACTCAGCATAAAGAGAAACAGCCGTTATGTCAAATGAGATCTCTATAGCGATGGCTCCCATCAGTCTCGTTTTATCCTCAGTGGCTACCTTGCCCTCCATTTCAATGACTGTGCGGTTCTTTCCCTAGAGAAAAAAGAAAAGGTAGAAAGCATAGAACCCGTAGAAGAGGTAGAGCTTCGGGTTACGCATTTTTACGCCGAGCAGACCCAAAAACCCCAGATAACCTAAATAGCCCAGATTGTTCAAACGATAGCCCCTTTCCTGCCTGACCAGCTAACGGTACTTAAGTGTCTATTATAACCCTTAACCGGTTAGGTGTGAAGGACTCTGCCCCTTCCAGGCAAGGAATATTATACAGAAGGTGTCAGGGTCCTCACCTGTCTTTCACAGGTTGGACACAGCAAGCACTCAGTTGGTGTCAGATATGGCAGTCAGTGGTGGGTACGGTAACTTTGACTTTATCTCATCCTAGCCGCTATAATCTTAGCGCGCTGGGGAATAGTCTAGTGGTAGGACAGCGGATTCTGGATCCGTGAGCGAAGGTTCGAATCCTTCTTCCCCAGCCACCAAAGACTCATTGTAAATCGTGTCAATAAGGCGCAAATAAGGTGCTTATTCAAGGCATTGATATAACATTTGTTGAAGTTTTATTAGGCATCACTGGGGGAAGGTAGAAGAACGGGAGCAAGACTTCTAGGTTAATGCGGCATTCCGTCTTAGATTGAGCCCAACGAGCACAAAAATAAGAACCGCAAGCGCTATGAAGGCACTTGTGTATCCAGTAAGAAACCCGATGCCTATACCCTTGTAAGTAAAGATAATAAGCAGCAGAGTGAGAATACCCAGTATCATTCCGGCTATTGTAAGCGGGTGTTTAATCCTTTTCTTGATTCCCCATCCTATCCGTACGAACCGCACGGCGCTATGCCTTTCGCTGACGCCTCAGCCGACACCGCCGATGACGACCAGGGTCGTGAAACCCATGAACCCACCTTCAACTAAGCCGGTTAATGCCACAGTGGCAAAGACTGCAGCTACAATTAAAATAACTATTGAGAAAATGCCATTCCACCGTCTGGTTAGATATTCCTCTTTCATACTGCAGCCCCCAGATATACTATCGTTTTTCCTGCTATATGATTATTGTAAAGATTATACAAACTACTTTCAAGCACATTCAACCCGGAGAATACCGCGCTTAAAAGCCTCTACAAGTACTAAACCATTGATTGAAAACATCCTAATTTCAGAACTCCGCAGAATGCAGACTCAATTACCCAATGGCATCAAGGCACAAACTCCGTCCAAATTATAAGCTTCCTCTAATCATTTTCTAAGGCTGGCCTAATCCCAGGCAAGAGTGAGTCTGGTAACATTTAAACATAAATCGTTTTCATCAACCTCCTGACTAATATCACCCAAGATAGTTCGACCTGCTATCTTGGGTGGTATCACCAATAGAGATGAAGGGTTGAATGGGTCAATTAAGGCCGGCAGAGTCGCATATCATCGGCCTGGTAGGTGTCTACCGGAAGGACGGCAAAAATGAGAGATGGTTTATTGGAACCGAAGTTGTATATCCTTCCACCAGCGGTTTGTACTAAACCCGGCTGTGGGGGTACCTTTTTCATTCCACATGAAGACGGATGGCAGTGCTTTAATTGTATGAAGATAATCTATAAGGCCAGCCAGAGTGTAACCAATCCGTCCCTTGTCAAGCGTTCTCACCGTAAAAAGAACCGAAAAATTCAAAGTCTAGCTAGTTAGCCTGATACCAAACAGATTATTGATTCAATCGTTGTAACGGCAACCTATCAAGTAGTTTATCCCTGGTTGATGCTGTCCCGTATCGCTGCCAGGGACTCCTTAACCGTCCTCTGCGAGTTAAACACCGCCGTCCCGGCTACCAATACCCTGGCCCCTGCCTTCACCACCTTGGGAGCCGTCTCGGCACTGATGCCGCCATCCACCTCCAGCTCAACCGTCAGCCCTTTCAGGTCGAGCCCGGCACGCAAGCGGACTATCTTGTCCAGCATACCCTTGATGAAGGTCTGCCCGCCAAAACCAGGGTTAACCGTCATTACCAGGACCAGGTCAAGCTCAGGAAGGATTTCGTCAAGCATATCCAGCGGCGTAGCCGGGTTAAGAGACACCCCAGCCTTAATCCCCAGTCCCTTAATCATCTGTACGACCCGGTGGATATGAGAGCAGGTCTCAATGTGAACGGTAATAATATCCGCTCCGGCATCGGCAAAGTGTTTAACCTGCCGCTCAGGCGCCTCAATCATAAGATGGACATCCAGGGGAAGTTTAGTCCAGGGGCGGATAGCCGTCACCACCGGAGCGCCGATGGTCAGATTAGGCACAAAGTGCCCGTCCATCACGTCAACATGGATATAATCAGCACCAGCCCTGGAGGCTTCAGCTACCTGCTCACCGAGCCGGCCGAAATCGGCGGAGAGAATAGATGGGGCAAGCTTGACTTTAGGAATATCTTTCAACCCTCAGCCTCTCCCATCAGTTTTTTAGCTGTGGCCAGTGCCCGCTCAACCTGTCCCGGAGCGGTACCGCCAACAACATTTCTGGCCGCTAGAGAAGACGCAACGCTAATAGAGTAGACATCCTCTTCAAACAGCGGTGAAAACTTCTTGTATTCGTTCAAATCAAGCTCAGCAAAGGACCTACCCTTTTCCCCAGCATAGCCCACCAGTCCGGCCACTATACCGTGGGCGGAGCGGAAGGCCTCTCCTTTCTTGACCAGGTAGTCAGCCAGGTCTGTAGCCAGGATATAGCCCCGCTTGAGCGCCCGTTCGGTATCTTCCGTTCTAACCCTAATGGTGCTGACCATGCCGGTAAATACCTCAAGGGTAGACAGCAGCGTATCAACGGTATCAAAAAAGCCCTCCTTGTCCTCCTGCAGGTCCCTGTTATAGGACAAGGGAAGTGCCTTCATAGTAACCAGCATAGCAGTAAGCCGGCCATACACCCGTCCCGTCTTCCCCCTGACCAGCTCAGCAATGTCCGGGTTTTTCTTCTGCGGCATTATGCTCGAACCGGTAGCATAGGCTTCATCAAGCTCAATAAAACCGAACTCCTGGGAAGACCACAGAATAATCTCCTCCGCCAGCCGCGAACGGTGCATCATACAAAGGCTGGCCGCTGCTTCATAGTCCAGGACAAAGTCCCTGTCCGAGACCGCATCCATACTGTTTTGGCTTATCCGGCTGAAACCCAGCTCGCAAGCCAGAAAGTCCCGGTCAACATCATAAGCTACGCCAGCAACAGCACCACTCCCCAGGGGCATAACATCAACCCGCCTCAGGCAATCGCAGAACCGGTCGACGTCCCGCTGGAGCATCTCAAAATAGGCCAAAAGGTGATGCGCCAGCAGCACCGGTTGTGCCGGCTGTAAATGAGTATACCCCGGCATAACTACACTCTTATTAGCCTCAGCCAAGCCAACTATCGCCCGCTGTAACCCTCTCAGGCTGTCCAGGGTATCCGAGGCTGCCTCCTTGGCAAAGAGACGCAGGTCCAGAGTCACCTGGTCGTTTCTAGACCGGGCCGTATGCAGCTTCCCGCCTACCTCACCTACCTTCTCAATGAGGCGGGCCTCGATATTCATATGAATATCCTCAAGCTCGGTCTTAAACTGGAACCTGTCCTGCGCTATCTCCTCCCGGATAGACTCAAGACCTTCCGTAATAGCCTCAGCCTCCCTTTCCGAGATTATCTGCTGCCGGGCCAGCATCTTGGCGTGGGCAATGCTGCCGGCAATATCCTGCCGGTACAGTCGCCAATCAAAATGGGTAGAGACGGTATACTCCGCTACCAGCTTATCAGCCGCTTTACGAAAACGGCCTCGAATAAGGCTCATTTACCTCCCCCCTGTTTGAATCTATAGTGCTAAACAAACACCCGGAATCCGGCTATTTGGTATCCTGTACCTGCGCCTGAGTCCTGGCCGGCAGCCCCCAGAGGTGGATAAAACCGACGGCGGCGCTATGGTCAAACTCATCACCCTTATCATAGGTAGCCAGGCTGTGCTTATATAGCGAGAACGGTGACTTCCGCCCGACCACACGACAGCTCCCTTTGAATAACCTCAGCCGCACCGTCCCGCTGACAAAGCGCTGTGAAGACCGGATATAGGCATCCAGGTCCTGGCGCAGCGCCGTAAACCACAGACCGTTATAGATAAGGTCGGCATAGTCCTGAGCTACCCTCTGCTTGAAACGCAGCTGGTCCCGGGACAGGGTCATCACCTCTAAAGCAAGGTGCGCCTGAAGCAACACCAGCGCAGCCGGTGCTTCATAGACCTCTCTCGACTTTATCCCCACCAGCCGGCTCTCCACATGGTCAATCCGGCCAACGCCATGCTCTCCAGCCAGCTGATTCAAGCGACTGATCAGGCTAACGCCATCCAGGCTCTGCCCATCAATGGCAACCGGAATACCAGCCTCAAAACCAATCTCAACATAGCCCGCTACGCCGGGGGCTTCATCGGGTGACTTTGTCCAGGTAAATGCCTCCTCGGGGGGTTCAGCCCAGGGGTCGTCAAGTACGCCGCACTCGATAGCCTTACCCCAGAGGCTTTCATCAATTGAGTAGGGACTGTCCACGGTAATAGGTACAGGAATTCCATAACGCTGGGCATAGTCAATCGTTTCCTGGCGGGTCATCCCCCATTCCCGAGCCGGGGCAATTATCTTAAGCTCCGGCGCCAGAGCGTTAAAGCTTACATCAAATCTTACCTGGTCATTTCCCTTACCGGTACAGCCATGGGCCACTGCCTGGGCACCCTCCTCCCGCGCCACGTCCACCAGCAGCTTGGCCATCAGTGGGCGGGCTAGAGCCGTAGCCAGTGGGTACTGCCCCTCGTAAATAGCGTCAGCCTGCAATGCCGGGAAAACGTAGTCGCTAATATATAAGTCCTTGGCATCTATCACTGACACCTTGAGGGCGCCGACATCCAGCGCTTTCTGTCGAATAAGCGAAAAGTCCCGCTCATTACCGACATCAACGCAAACAGCGACCACGTCCAGGTCGTACTTCTCCTTAAGCCACCTGATAGCTACCGATGTATCCAACCCACCGCTATAGGCCAATACTACTTTATCCGACATAACAAACCTCCGTCAATAATAACTGAAATCACCCCAGCTCCAGAAATGCTAGTACCGCTTCATTAAATTCAGCAGCCTTCTCGATGTGGGGGCAATGGCCGCACTCGTTGAATACCTTCAGACTGCTTTTAGGAATGAGATGATACGCCTTCCGGGAGAGCTCAACGGGGTGAATCTTATCCTGCTCACAATGGACGAACAGAGTGGGTGATTTAATCAGGCGCAGCCTGTCTACCATAACTACTTCAGGTTTAAGACCGTTAACACCTACCCAGTTATGCATAATGTTCAGCATCACCCGTTTTGCCTCCGTCATCTGCATAAACCGATAGCTCATACCGGCCATCTCCCGGGCGACAAAGTCCGGGTTATAGAACTCCATTCTTGCCTTGTGTTCCAAGGCGGACATCACCGCGGGTTCGGTGGTATCAACACTACCCATCACCGGTATATTGCACAGCTTATGAAGCAGGGATATATCATTACTCAAACCGAAGCAGGATTCCAGGACAAGCTTATCAACCTTCTCTGGAAAGCTCGTGGCAACACTTACGGCTATAGCCCCACCGAAGGAATGCCCGATGATATCGGCATGGTCAATCCCGAAGGTATCCATAAAACCGATAACAAAGTCAGTAAAAAAGGAAATGTTGTAATCAAGGTAGGGCTTATCGGACAGGCCATGCCCGGGCAGGTCCATCACATATACCCGGCAGTGCTTACTCAAGAAATGGAAATTGAAGTCCCAAGTCTCCAGAAATTCACCGAAGCCATGAAGCAACAGAAGAGGAGGGCCATCACCCTTCACTGCGTAGCGAATATTTACACCGCCCACGGTAACATACCGCTCGTACCCGTAACCCCTTCCCCCTTCTATTTCGCTGATAATTTCATCAATGTCCATAGGACAGCTCCGCTCTCAAGCAACAGGGCCAGACAGTGCCTGCTCCAGAATATCCAGCGCTTCATCAACCTCCCCCTTACCAATAATTAGAGGAGGCATAAAACGCAGTGCGTTTGGCTTCAACCGGTTAACCAGTAGGCCCCTATCAAGACAGGCCATTACCACCGACTGGGCAATATCACTGCTAAACTCCATCGCCATTAATAGCCCACCCCCCCGAACATCAGTGATAAAGGAGAACTCCCGCTTCAACTTCTCCAATCCGGAAGCCAGATAATTTCCCACCTCTTTGACATTCCCGGCAATAGCATTTTCAATAATGAACTTCAGTGTTGCATACCCGGCGGCACAGGCCACCGGATTGCCACCAAAGGTAGAGCCGTGCTCCCCGGGACTGAATACGGATGCCCCGTTCTTAGCCAGGGTAGCCCCGATGGGGATACCACTGGCCAGTCCCTTGGCTAGTGTCATTATATCAGGTTCAATACCAAACTGCTCATAGGCAAAAAGTGTCCCCAGCCGAGCTACACCGGTCTGGATTTCATCCAGAATAAGTAGAATATCCTGCTTATCACACCAAGCCCGCACCGCAGTTAAATAACCCTCCTCAGGCAGGTTCACTCCCCCCTCACCCTGCACCAGTTCCAGCATAACGGCACAGGTCTTTTTCGTAGCAGCCGCCTTTATCGCCTCAATATCATTATACTCCACATTAACAAAACCAACCGGCAGGGGGAGGTGTGGTTGCTGGTGCTTATCCTGACCGGTAGCAGCCACCATAGCCAGGGTACGGCCATGAAACGAGTTGCGGGCGGTAACGACCTCGTAGGCCCCATCCCGACAGCATTTCCCATAGCGCCGGGCTAGCTTCACTGCTCCCTCGTTAGCCTCGGCACCGCTATTACTGAAGAAGACCTTGTCCAGGCAGCTATGCTGAACGAGAAGCTCTGCAAGCTGGATCTGGGGAATAGTATAGAACTGGTTCGAGGTATGGATGAGTGTCTGTACCTGCTCCATCACCGCCCCGGTCACTGCCGGATGACAGTGCCCCAGGCTATCAACCGCCCAACCGGCAACAAAATCAAGGTACTTCCGTCCGTCCTCATCCCAGACCCACGCCCCCCGCCCCTTGACCAGGGTCAGCGGTATCCGCTCCACAGTATGCATAAAATACCTGTTCTCAAGCTCCTGCCAGTGACTCATTCTAACACCCATCTTAATTAAACAACCTTTATCGTGGTTCCGCTACCACCCCCATCAATCTCCTTGAGCAGAGCATGCGGCTTTCTGCCATCCATAATAATACAGGCAGTCGAACTATTAGACAAAGCCCTCAGGCAGGCTTTAATCTTGGGAATCATCCCCCCTGAAGCCACTCCCGAAGCCAGTAAGGCCTCGGCTTCATGCGGCGTTAGCGCCGGGATAAACCTGCCCGAGCTGTCACTTATACCGGCAACATCGGTGAGAAAGATAAGCCTTTCTGCACCAACAGCAGTGGCAATTTCACCGGCCACGGTATCACCATTAACATTGAGTATCAGCGGGGTACCATCCGGCCTGTCAAACGAGTGGAGACTGAGCGGGGAGACCACCGGAACGAAGCCTGAGCCAAGCAGGGCATCCAGGAGAGCCGCGTTTACTTTGACCACATTACCAACGTAACCCATCTCTCTATCCCTGATTCTACCCTGAAGTAGGGCCCCGTCAATGCCGCTGATGCCGACCGCCTGCCCACCCAGGTCATTAATTGCAGCGACAATCTCCTTGTTGACCAGGCCGCCAAGCACAGCGGCTACCATCTCAATGGCCGTTTCATCGGTTACTCGCTCGCCACGGACAAACCTGGTAGTCACCCCCTGCCGCTCTAGCCACTTGGTTACCACCTTAGCCCCACCGTGCACGATAACCAACGGTATGCCCCGCTGCTGAAGCTCAACAATATCGGCTAGAGCGGTATCATGGCTGCCTAAGGTAGCCCCGCCAATCTTAACTACGGTAACTCTACTCAATCCCTACCCCCCTTCTTCACAATAAGTAAACACGATTCAAGTTGTGTATTCACTATTAATGGCAACGTACTCCCCGGACAGGTCACAACCCCAGGCAGTAGCTTTGGCTGTACCCAGGTTAAGCTCCAGGTTTATCGCTACCTCACTGCCACCCAATGCCCTCACTACATCTGCTTCATCAAAAGATACCGGACACCCTGCCTTTACCAGGCAAATACCACCGATAGATAGGTCAATCCTTGATTCCATTACCTCAACGCCGCTCCGACCGGCCGCTGCTATAATCCTGCCCCAGTTAGGGTCATTACCGTGTACCGCTGTCTTGACCAAGGGTGAACCCGCTATTGTCCTGGCTACCAGTCCGGCGTCAGCAAAGCTGGAGGCCCCGCTAACATTGACCTCGATAAGCCGGCTTGCCCCTTCGCCATCACGGGCGATGCTCTTTGCTAGATGGATACAGAGCTGGTTAAGGGCTGCTTGAAAAGCCTCAGCCTGCCGGCTCCCCGGCGAAATGGTGCGCTCGCCGTCCGCCATTCCGTCAGCCATAATCAGCGCCATATCATTGGTGCTGGTGTCCCCATCAATAGAAACCATATTAAAAGAAACGTCAGCCGCTCTTCGCAGCGCATGCTTGAGAAAGTCTGGCCCCGCGGCAGCATCAGTAGTCAAAAAACAAAGAAAAGTAGCCAGGTTGGGGTGAAGCATCCCCGAACCCTTGACTGTCCCACCGATAACAAACTCGCCACCGTTAGCACTGACCGCTACCGCCGCTTCCTTGGGAATGGTATCCGTAGTCATTATTGCCCTCGCCAGTTTATGGCCACCGCCTCTGGAAACCTTAATCCGTTTGATACCGGTCTTGATAAGACCCATCGGCAGTCGCTTCCCGATTACGCCGGTACTGGCCACCAAAACAGCCTCCGGTGATACCCCAAGATTCCGGGCAGCTAAATTTGCCATCTCGGCGGCATCGCCAAGCCCCACCTCACCAACACAAGCATTGGCATAGCCGCTATTCACCACTATCGCACTTACCTTCCCCGACTGTAACCGCTGCCGGGACAGAACTACCGGGGCTGCCTTAATCCTGTTGGTAGTAAATAGAGCCGCCCCGGCACAGGGAACTTTAGCAGAGAGAATAGCCAGGTCAAGGACACCTCCCGCCTTCTTCTTTAGTCCGGCATAGGTAGCCCCGGCCAAGAATCCCTTAGGTGTGGTAACCGTACCTGAGGTAACAAAAGAAATCTCACCATCCACTAGATAAATATACCATAGTCACTATAGCCAGGCAATGAGATTTCGTATTTGCCCCCACACCTCTACCAACCCGGGAAGGGCCTGTTCCAACCGTGTTATTACGAGGAGTGTGGTCAAATTCTGCCTCCGGTGGTAGAATATCAAAGCAACCCCGGCATATTAAAAAGAGGAAGGTGCAACCGGATAATGGAACTAAAAACCGTCTATTTTGAACATCCCGGTAGTGAGGTTACCGAGGCAACCCTCTGTATCGCCCGACAGCGAGCGGAAAAACTGGGTATTAAGAAAATACTGGTGGCCTCGACAAGCGGCGCCACCGCAGTCAGGGCTATGGATGTCTTCCAGGGAGTAAGGGTTATCGCGGTCAGCCATGTTACCGGCATGCATGAAGCCAACGTTCAGGAATTCAAGGAAGAGAACATGCAGATAGTTGAGAGCAAGGGAGGCGTCGTACTAACCACGGCCCATGCCCTCAGCGGATTGAGCGCCGCGATGCGTAATAAATATAATACCTATGTCCTGGGGATGATAATCGCCGACACGCTGCGCATCTTCGGCCAGGGGATAAAGGTTGCCTGTGAGATAGCCCTGATGGTGACTGATAGCGGGCTGGTG
>DAOWDD010000017.1 GCA_030639215.1 Dehalococcoidia bacterium | reverse complement strand
GGTGAGACGTAGCCTCTCCGCATCACCCATTCTGCTCACCTCCCTCTATGTCCTTCCCAGGTGGATGGAGCACAAGACGGTACCCGCCTGAGGGCTCTTCTGCTTCTACCGAATATCCCTTGCTCTGAGCAAGTCGGGGCACGTCTTCTCTGGAAACGGCACTTTCCACCAGCACGGTTAGCGCTTCACCCGGACTTTCTTCCATCGCGTTCTTGGTCTTGACTACCGGAATGGGGCAAGAGAAACCCCGCACATCGACTTCGCTCACCGTATCTCCTCCTCAGTATAGCAGACCCCGCTCCATTGACAAAGGTGCTCTTTGAATACAGTCGGAAACTGGTCAATGATTTGCCTTTGTCTCGAACCTGGCAATCAAGAAGAGCCTGGCCCTTGGTCTGGTCAAAGCGGTCACGGTTGATGGGTTAAGGTTAAGCCGCGACTTCTTCTGTATCTATCGAAGGGAAAGGGTTGTCTCTCGACTGCTCGAGGAGTTTATCGCTTTTATTCAAGCAAGGGCGCTGTAGTTTAATACATAGGCACTATCAGCATCCTTGCTTTTGTTACAATTCGTGGCGGCTTAGCCCAGGATTTTCTCCACCTCTTCTACGTCCAGGTCTGAGACGAGGGGAATGCCGCTCACTCTGGCGGCTTCCGGGGTCAGTGCTGCAATGTCGCTACGAGCGATATACTCCAGGGCAAACTTTCGTGAGCCGTTCATCAACTGGCGCAGTCCGTGGGCGAGCCGTTCGTAGTAGGTATAGAGCCCGATAGCGGCGGTGGGGATTTTATCATAGTCCGCGCCGTATTCCCTCTTCAGTGCGTCTGCGGTGACGAAGACGTCCTCCCTCGTTCTGCCCAGCCGTTCGAGGTGGATGGGTAGCTGTCCGCTGTCGATAGTGTTGCCCAGGGTCTTGGCGACCATTACCGCAGCCAGTGGCGACCGCGCCATGCCGATTGCTTTAACATAAGGGGCTGCCAGCGCTATGCCCTTGAACATCTGGTCTTCCAGGGTAAATCCACCAGCCAGGATAATGTCAGGCACATATTCACTCTTCCCGGCGAGACGCTCACAGTAGCTGTGGAGCAGTGACCATAGCTCAATGCCAGGGACGCCCCATTCGTTCATCATACGCCATGGGCTCATACCGGTGCCTCCACCGGCGGCGTCAACGGTGAGGTAGTCAACCTTAGCCATCGAAGAGAACTTGACGGCACGGGCGAGGTCGGCCGGCCGGTAGGCCCCCGTCTTAAGTGAGATGTACCTAGCGCCGGCATTACGTAACTGCTCAACACGATCCATAAAGTCCTCTTCAGTGACCATGCCAACCCGTGAGTGCCGCTCAAACTCGGTAAAGACACCATCCTTGAATTCCTCTATCGTCGCCGGGTCAAGGGGGTCCGGGACGAGCAGATAGCCCCGCTTCTTTAAGAGCTGCGCCTTTTCCAGGTCTTTGATTTTGACCTCACCGCCGATGTCCTTGGCACCCTGTCCCCACTTCATCTCGACTACGTCGACGCCGAGTTTCTCTATGGCATACTCCAGGACACCGAGTCGGGTATCCTCGACATTGGCCTGCACCACGATGGTGCCGTAGCCGTCACGCTGCCACTTCTTGAAAATCCTGACGCGGTTTTCGAGGTCGGGTGAGTGGATGACCCTGCCTCTCTCTATCTTGGAGTCGACATCCATACCGCAGACGTTTTCGCCGATGGTGAGTATTGTACCAGTAATTGCGGCGCCGACGGCCAGGCCGTCCCAGTTCCGCAGGGCGACATTAGTGGAACCCAGACCGGCGATGACAAAGGGCAGGTGCAGTTTGATTCCTTTATCGTGGCCGAGCCTTGTCTCCAGGTTTACATTAGGGAAAATGGCCTTATCGGAGTCCTCTTCTATGCCGACCGCACCGACGGCCGTTCCCATTATGTTAAAGTGGGATAGGTCAATGGGGTAGTCCTTCTGTGAAGCGGTGGTTATAATACCAAACGGCTGCGGGTAGATAACCTCCCGGCCACGGTAGGCGCTTCGGCCAACCTCGCACATACCCGTGCAGCCCTCTACGCAGGTAACACACATCCCACTTATGGGACACCAGTCACCACCTGTCCTGTTCTTGGTTAGTGTTGCCGCCGTGGCGTTATACCTTGTTAATGTCATCTTGACCTCCTTCTACCTTTGCCGGGTTTCCTTCTTGAAGGAAACGCCTTGATTCTATTTAGTAGACCCTGTGCCCGCTGCTACCAACGGCCTCCGAGCAGTGTGTGCATACCGGGCAGGTCTCCACGGGTGCTAGGTTGAGGCACCTGCCGCAGACTCCATCGGTTAAGCTGCCCGCCATGCAGGCTCTTTCACAGACCGGGCATATCCATTCACAACCATTACAGTTGCGGCACTCTTCCGGGGTCTCACCAAAGGCAGTGGCGACCCGGCGTGATGTGCCACGGCCGACAAAGCCGATACCGCCGGACTGCATCTGCTCCTTGCAGTAGCGTACGCAGAGTCCGCAGAGGATGCAGTTCTTGTCCTTTATCTTAAAACGGACCCGGTTTACCCCCATACTGGCCGCCAGGTCCTGCAGTGTCTTTGAATTCGGGCAGGCGGCCAGTAAAAGCTCGATGATGACCTTGCGCGCCTGACTCACCTTCGCTGAGCTGGTAATAATGGTCTGTCCCTGGGCTACCGGCAGGGTGCAGGATGCCTCTAGTAACGACTGACTGCCTTTGACTACCTCAACGATACAGACACGGCAAGCGCCGTACGGGGTAAGGCCGGGGTGATAACAGAGCGCTGGAATGATGATACCCATCTCTCTGGCCGCTTCGAGAACGGTTGTCCCTTCCGGTACGCTAGTTTTAATTCCATCAATAGTAAGTTCAACCACGCTCTTTCTCCTCTCTATGAAACTATCACCGCCTCGAATTTGCAGGCGTCGCGGCAGAGACCGCAGGCGATACACTTTTCCTGGTCAATCGTATGCAGTTTCTTCTTCTCGCCGGATATTGCCATTTGTGGGCAGGACTTGATACATACCCCGCAGCCGGTGCACTTCTCCTCGTCGATACTGAAGGTAATCAGTGCCTTGCAGACACCGGCCGGGCAGCGTTTCTCATTGACATGTGCTTCGTACTCATCACGGAAGTACTTGATGGTAGAGAGAACGGGGTTGGGAGCAGTACTGCCGAGGGCACAGAGGGAGGTTCCTCTAATGACATCCCCGAGTTCCTCCAGGAGCTCAATATCGCTTGGCTTACCCTGCCCCTCCGTAATATCGGTGAGAATATCCAGCATTCTGTCCAGTCCCTCACGGCAGGGAACACACTTACCGCAGGACTCCTCAGTCAAGAACTTTACGAAGTACTTGGCCAGGTCTACCATACAGGTGGTCTCGTCCATAACAATCATACCGCCGGAGCCCATCATTGACCCTGCCTCGACCAGTCTATCGAAGTCAACGGGTAAGTCAACCAGGCTCTCCGGAATACAGCCCCCCGAGGGGCCTCCGGTCTGGACTGCCTTGAATTTCCTGCCCTCAGGGATGCCACCCCCGATATCAAAGATGATTTCTCTTAGTGTGATGCCCATCGGTACCTCAACTAGGCCGGTATTATTTATTCTGCCCACCAGGGAAAATATCTTGGTGCCCTTACTGTTAGCGGTGCCGATTTGTGAGTACCAGTCCGCCCCGTGGTTGATTATCAGCGGTACGTTAGCCCAGGTTTCGACATTGTTGAGGTTGGTCGGTCGGCCATGAAGCCCATTGATAACGGTGTGAATATGCTTGGCACGCGGTTCACCTATCCTGCCTTCCAGGGATGCCATCAATGCGGTCGATTCTCCGCAGATAAAGGCGCCACCACCCCGTGAGATCTTGATGTCAAAGTCAAAACCGGAGCCGAGGATATCCTCACCAAGCAGGCCGTACTCTCTTGCCTGCTCCAGAGCTATGCCCAGGTTTTCCACCGCCAGTGGGTATTCATGCCGGACATAGACGTACCCGTGATGCGATTCTATGGCGCAGGCGCCGATTATCATCCCCTCGATGATGCTGTGAGGGTTTCCCTCAAGAAGGCTGCGGTCCATATAGGCACCGGGGTCGCCCTCATCGGCGTTACAGATGATATAGCGCACGCCGGCTGGCGATGGTGCGTTGCGGCAGGACTCCCACTTCATCCCGGTGGGGAAGCCGCCGCCGCCACGCCCCCTTAAGCCCGACCTCTTAATTTCACCGATAATCTCCTCCGGCTGCATACTACAGAGTGCCTTGGCCAGAGCGGAATAGCCGCCGACGGCAAGGTAATCCTCGATACTCCTGGGGTCAATAAAGCGGTTGCTTCCGAAAACGGTCCGCTCCTGGTGCTTGTAGAAGGGTATCTCACCTTCATGGACAATCTTCTGTCCTTCTTCGTCCTGATACAGTAATCGATCGACCAGCTTTTTTTCTATTAGGGTTGTCGCAATAATCTCCGGGACATCCTCCGGCTGTACACGGAGGTAACATATCTCCTCGGGGAAGATGACCACTATGGTGCCTCTCTCACAGTAGCCATGGCACCCTGTCCGGCGCACATCCACTTCCCCCTGTAGCCCCCTGCTTTTGAGCTCCTTGGTAAAGGCCTGGGATACCCTCTCGCAGCTGTAGGCATGGCACCCTGTGCCCGAGCAGATAGTTACACAGGGCTTATTGGGGTCTCTTGCCGCCAGTATTTCTTGCCGGAACCCTTCCAGTTCAGTTGCTGACCTGAGTCTCTTCATTTCTTCCCGCCCCTCGGTGATTTCTTGCACCTATTAATGGTGCCTTGAACCTTCCCCGGAACCATCTGTCCGTGATATTCACCGTCCATCACCATGATAGGCCCCAGGGCGCATGCGCCCAGGCAGTTTACCGTCTCCAGGGTAAACTGCATATCCTCGCTTGTTTCTCCGGGCCCGATACATAGCTTTCTTTCCACTTCGTCGAGTACGGCCGGGGCGCCCCGGACATGGCAGGCGGTACCGAGACAGACACTTAGTAGGTGTTTACCCCGCGGCTTGAGAGAGAATGCCTTGAAAAAGGTGGCTACCCCGTAGACCTGTATCAACGGCAGACCCAGTTTTCTGGCTACCAGCTTAAGTATGCTTTCCGGCAGATATCTGTATTCGGACTGGACATCCTGGAGGATAGAGATAAGGCTGTCACGACTGCTGTCGTATTCCCGAATTACTTCTTCGACCTTTTCTTCGCGTACACTATCCATTACCTGACCACCTTTCTTGAAGGGTTGTCTTCTCGGGACTATATTCTTACCGGAATCCCCTTTTCCTGGAGGTACTTTTTGGCCTGAGGGATAGAGATTTCACCGAAATGGAAGATTGAGGCTGCCAGCACCGCCGAGGCTTTACCGGTTGCCACTGCCTGGTAGAGGTGCTCCATGGTTCCGGCACCGCCGGAGGCGGTAACCGGGATAGCGACGGCTTCGGCGACGGCCCTGGTCATTTCCAGGTCATAGCCTTCCCTGGTACCATCGGTATCCTTACTGGTGAGCAGGATTTCGCCAGCGCCGAGTTCTTCCACCCGCTTTGCCCAGTCGGCGATATCGATGCCGGTGGGCTCATTGCCGCTTTTGACGACGACCTCGAGGCGGGGCAGGCCGCTTTCCGGGGGGTTCTTCCTGCCGTCGATGGCGACGACCAATCTCTCCTTACCGAACTCCTTGGCGGCTTCGGCTATCAGTCGGGGGTTTTTGACGGCGGCAGTGTTGATAGAGACCTTGTCCACGCCGAGGTCAATTAGTGCCTTCATATCCTCGATGCTGGCGATGCCGCCGCCGACGGCGAAGGGGATAGTGGTCACGTTGCGGACCCTTTTCACCCACTCCAGTCTGGTCTTTCTGTTTTCCACGGTGGCAAAGATATCGAGGAAGACAAGCTCATCGGCGCCTTGCTTACAGTAGGTGGTAGCGGCTTCTACCGGGTCACGGGCATCCCTTAGGTTAACGAACTTCACCCCCTTGACCACTCTACCTTCCTTGATATCCAGGCAGGGTATGATCTTTATCTCTTTCATATTAGCTCCTCAAATTTGATTAGGCTTTGGTAGTCTAAGACAGTACTCATTGCCTGACTCTCAACTTCAATACCAGCTTCGGCGGCTGCGGCTACCGGATTGAGACCGCCGAGCAGTACCATGCCGATGCGATTGAGCTCTATCGGGACTTCGCAGACTGCTTCGCTGGTCTCTCCAATTACCAGCACCCCGTTCAGCCCGGCCTCCTTGAGTCTGGCGACCACCTCATCGGCAACAGGTCGGCAGAGGGCCGGTATCTCGCGAAAGTTGGCCAGTATTTTCCCGCTGCCACCTCTAGTTGCTTGGCCCACCGAGGTCATCTTGGCGTTGACGAATACCTCGGAGGGGTCCAGCGATGAACCGGCATAGTGAATAAGTTCCACGAAGCGAATTGGCTGGTGGTTCCGGATCTGGAGTATACCGCCGAACCTTGAATCGATGGGGACGCCGGCCTTAAGCAGGGCGCCATTTATCACCAGGCTGCAAACTGTCGCCAGTGCGGTCTTCCCCTCGGGAACGGTCAGTTCACCGAGCGTTTCCCCCTCATCGGCTACCGCTACCAGGTCGCTTGCGCAGAAGCCTGCTGAGAAGGTAGGCCTCATCTCCTTAAGCGCCTTACTGAATTTATCCCTGGGGAAGAAGGAAATATTCGCCGGAATCCAGCCGGTGTGCTTATCCAGGTCAAAATCAGTGCGGAAGGATAGCATCTCAATTCTCGAGATAGAGAGACCGACCTTATCCCTGACCAGGGCGCTCTTTAGTTCTTCGATTCCTGACTCAGTAATTAGCCTGCCGTCCATTCCGATGAGCCTGGTCAGTCCCCGCTCATCCGTTAGCTTGAGATGATACCTTACCGCTCGTTCCCCCAGCTCTACCCCGTGCCCCTTCAACTGGCGGGCAATTAGCCTAGCCCCCACTGGCTGAGAGGACTCATTGATAATCTTCAATATAGAGATAATCTTTCTTTCGACCTCAAGGTCGTTATGGCCTATCATTAAGCTCACTTCTTTATGGAAATAGGCAACCGTTTGCCTATACTAACACAGTGGAAAGCCTTTGTCAATACCCTTTCTGGAATATTTTTGCCGTTAAGAATTGACTATGCCTGAGGCTATCGGCATAGCTCAGCAACCAGGATATTGAGGGCCAGTTCACCATGATATTTTCCGGTCTTAATGGCAAGGTCGGTCGCTAAAAGCCTGTGGTATATCCCCTTAATCCGCTCCGGGGGATAGCGGTTGGCCTGCTCTAACGTCTTACGAAAGGCAAATTCTGAGGTCAGGCCCAGTTTGGTCTGAATTTCCCTTTCTGTCTTGCCCTGCTTCTTCAGCCCCTTTACCCGGGCTATCATACGGAACTGTCGTGATAGCATAAACAGGAGGTGGACCGGCGCCGCACCGCTTTCCAGCAACTGCTCAAGTAGTTTCTCGGCTAGCCCGGCCTTAAATTCAATGACGGCATCAACCATAGCAAAAATACTGACCTCCTGGGCATAGCTTACCACCCTGCTGACATCACCTTCCTCAATGCAGCGGCCTGAGGTAAACAGGGTAAGCTTTCTTATCTCATTTTGCATAATCCAGAGGTTGCTGCCGACGAGCCTGGCCAGAAGCTCTACCGCCG